>JAVHNW010000057.1:0-5892 GCA_036169755.1 bacterium
CGCGTCGGAGAAGGACCGGGCCATCCTCAGGGGGATCTTCAGAAACCTGGGCGCGCTGCGGGTCGGGGGTTTCTTCCATAGGCCGGTTAAGCGCGTGGTCAGCCAGGCCCGCGGCAAACAGGCGCGTCTCCCCCTCTTCAAAAGCAATTTCCAGCACATCAAAGGCGCCGACTTGTGGATTAACTCCCGCGCGCACGCTTTTGACTTCGCCTTTGTGCCAATTTAATGCTGGGAAACTAAGTTTTTGCCCCACTGAATAGTTTTCTTGCGGCAGATAAGCTGCCGCGCCTGTGCTTTTTTGCTGTTTCGCCAGCAATTCGCGTTCCTGACGGATACGCTCCACCACCAAAATCGTCACCAAATCCGTCTCGGCCAGCGGAACTTCGGTTTCAAACAGGTAATTTTGTAAAAACTCAATATCGCGCTTGCTGACCGAGAACGTGTTCCAATAATCAGCGGGAATTTGAAGGGGCGGGTTCGGCATGGGCGTATCCAAAAGTTGGGATGAGGAAAAGTCGAAAAAACTGCCCTAGCATTATACCTTACGCGACCCTTCTTTTTTTGAGAAAAGCCGCCGCTTCGGGGAGCGGATTGTATCGTAAAATCATAGCGTTACCCGATTGACCCTCAGGAGAATCGCATGAACATCACCCTGCACATTAATGGAAGCGACCTGCCCTACACGGCTTCAGCCCACACCAATTTACTCACCGCCCTCCGCCAGTTGGGTTTTCACTCGGTAAAATTTGGTGATGAAGGCGGGTTTTCGGGCGCAGATACTATTTTGCTGGATGGAAAACCCGTCAACGCCGGGCTGATGCTGGCCGCGCAGGCCGAGGGACACAAAATCGCCACGCTGGAAGCGCTCGGCGAACACCCCGACCAGGGCTGGCGAAAAACTGACGGGCTGCACCCGCTGCAAAAAGCCTTCATCGAGAGCGGCGCAATTCAGTGCGGCTACTGCAGCCCGGCCCAAATTCTGGCCGCCAGGGCGCTGCTCGACAAAAACCCCACTCCCAGCGAGGCGGAAATACGCGCGGCCATCAGCGGCGTGCTGTGCCGCTGCACCGGCTACGCCAAGCCTGTGCAGGCAATCCTGCAGGCGGCGGAAATATTGAGGGAACGAGGAACAAGGAAACAGGAAAACACACCCGCGCCTGTCCGTTCATCCAACCCCCTCCTTCACACCGCCTACCAGACGGTTGGCAAGCCCGAAATCAAAGTGGACGCGGTCAAATTGGCGCAGGGCAAACCCGCCTTCACCGCCGATGTTGAACCGCGCGACCTGCTGCACGCCAAAGTGCTGCGCTCACCGCACGCCCACGCCCGCATCACCCAAATTGACACATCCAAAGCGCGCGCCCTGCCGGGCGTGGCCGCCGTGCTCACCTGGCGCGACCTGCCGCGCGTAGTTTACTCCACCGCCGGGCAATCCGACCCAATCCCCGGGCCGCTCGACTGTTTTTCGCTCGACAACAAAATGCGCTTCGTGGGCGATAGAGTCGCCTTCGTGGCCGCCGAAACGCCCGAAATCGCCGAAAAAGCCCTCGGCCTGATTGAGGTTGAGTACGAGATTCTGCCCGCCATCCTCGACATGGCGGAAGCCATGCAGCCCGGCGCAATTCAGATTCACGATGAGCCAGAATATGTCAATTTTGCCGATTCTGACCCCCAAAAAAATCTGGCCGCCAAAATCCGCATTGACATTGGCAGCGTGGAACAAGGTTTCGCCGAAGCGGATGAGATTTTCGAGGCCGAGTACGAAGTGCCAAAAGTGCAGCAGGCGCACATCGAGCCGCATGTCTGTCTCACTTTTTGGGACGAAAACGATAGGCTGGTAATTCGCACCAGCACGCAGGTTCCCTTCCACGTGCGGCGTATGCTGGCCCCGGTGCTACATTTACCCGTCAAGCGTATTCGCGTCATTAAACCGCGCATCGGCGGCGGATTTGGCGGCAAACAGGAAGTATTAATGGAAGACGTGGCCGCCCATCTGACAATTGCCACGCGCCGCCCGGTGCTGTACGAATACAGCCGCGAGGAAGAATTTATCGGCGCGCGCTCACGCCACCCGATGCGAATCCGCATGAAAACCGGCGTCAAACGCGATGGGACGATTACCGCCAACGAAATGTACGCGCTCAGCGACACCGGCGCCAACGGCGCTCACGCGCTGACCGTTACCGGCAATACCGGCCACAAAGCGATGGCGCTCTACGTTGGCGATGGAAAATATCGCCAAAGCCCCAACATCCGCTTTTACGCCGATATTGTTTACACGAATACTCCGCCTGCCGGAGCCTTTCGCGGCTATGGCGTGCCGCAGGGCTACTGGCCGCTGGACCGGCACATGGAAAAAATCGCCCGCGCTCTGAATCTCGACCCGCTGGATTTTCGTCTGAAAAACGCCCTCCACGCGGGAGAATTTCACCCCTTCAGCACCGCCTGGAACGAGGGCCGCGAACCGCGCCCGGAAATCATCCACACTGTCGGGCTGGAGCAATGCGTGGCGCAAGGCAAAGCCGCCATCGGCTGGGAGCAAAAATTCGGCAACGAAAGCTGGCGAACGGGGCGGCAGCCACATCAACGCAAAGGCCTTGGCGTTGCGCTCGTCATGCAGGGAACCGCCATTCCCTACCTCGACATGGGCGGCGCCTTTCTCAAAATGAATGATGACGGCTCCTTCAATCTGATGGTCGGCGCAACCGACCTGGGCACCGGCTCGGATACTGTTTTGGGGCAAATGGCCGCCGAAACGCTGGGCGTGCCGCTGGAAGATATTCTGGTTTACTCCTCCGACACCGATTTCACCCCCTTCGACAAGGGCGCTTACGCTTCCTCCACCACCTACATTTCCGGCGCAGCAGTCGTCAAGGCGGCAGAAATCGTGGCGCAGAAAATTCGGACGCGGGCGGCGGATATGTTGAGAGAGGAGACAGGGAAACAAGGGAGCAAGAAGTTCCTGGCTTGCCTGCCGGAGGAAATACGCTTGCAAAACCGCCTGGCGCTTTCCCCCGATGGCCGCGCCATCCCCTTCAGCGAAATCGCCCTCGACAGTTTGCATCGCAGCAACCAGGAACAAATCATGGGCGCCGCCAGCCACGTTTCGCCCTTCTCGCCGCCGCCTTTCGCCGCCCAATTTGCCGAAATCAGCGTGGATACCGAAACCGGCCAGGTGACGGTGGACAAACTTGTCATGGCAGTCGACTCCGGCACTATTATCAACCCGCAAACCGCCTCCGGCCAAATCGAGGGCGGAATGACCCAGGCGCTGGGCTACGCCGTCTGCGAAGAAATGCGCTACGATGAAAAAGGCCGCGCCCGTGAACGTGACCTGCGCGACTATCACATTTTCCGCGCGGACGAAATGCCCGCCCTGGAGGTAATTTTTGTGGAAACCTTCGAGCCGAGTCACCCCTTTGGCGTCAAAGCCGCCGCCGAAATCCCGATGGACGGCGTTGCCCCGGCAGTCGGCAATGCCCTGCGAGACGCCCTCGGCGTAGACATTGATTCCAACCCCATCACGCCAGAAAAAGTATGGCGGGCACTAAAAAACAAAGAGGAAAAATGAGCGACCGCATCTACGTCACCGGACACGTCAACCCCGATACCGATTCCATCGCCGCCGCCATGGGCTACGCCTGGCTGCTGCGCCAGCGTGACGGGCTGGAAACCAGCGCCTCGCGCGCCGGAGCCGTCAACCAGCAAACCGCCTGGGTGCTGAAGCGCGTTGGGCTGGAAGCGCCGCTGCTGCTGACCGACGCCTCCCCGCGCTTCGACTCGGTCACCCGTCAGCTGGACACGCTCCTGCCCGACGCTCCCCTGACCGAAGCCTGGACTCTCGCCAGCCGCACCGGCGGCATCGCCCCGATTGTGACCGAAGACGGCAAACCCTACGGCATCATTGACGGCTTCAGCCTGTTCAACTTCTTCCGCCAGGTCATCGGCCCGCGCCTCGACAGCAGCGAACAGCGCATCACCGATATCCTTTCCGCGCCCTGCAAAGACGCCGCCGATACCGGCGTGCCCAAATTCCCGGCCAACGCCCACATCCGCGACATGCTCAATCGCATTTTGCGCGAAGAATACAATGATTTTTTCGTGGTGGATGAAAACGGCCACTACCTCGGCGTTTGCCATCAACGCGGCGTGCTCAACCCGCCGCGCCTGAAAATTATTCTGGTAGATCACAACGAACCACGCCAGGCCATCGCCGCATTGGACGAAGCCGAACTGCTTGAAATTCTCGACCATCACCGCCTGGGCAACCCACCCACCCACCAGCCGATTCGCTTCACCGTGGACGTGGTTGGCTCGACCTCGACCCTCGTTTCCGAACTGACCGCTGAAGCCGGGCTTTCGATGCCCGCCCCGCTGGCAGGCGTTTTACTGGCCGGATTACTGGCCGACACCCTGATTCTGACCTCGCCCACCGTCACCGAGCGCGACAAGCAAGCCGCCAACCGCCTGGCGCGCTGGGCCTTCATCGGCAGCGGCCCGCTGGCCGGAGAAACAATTCAAAGTTACGGGCAGCAGGTTCTCGCCGCCGGGGCCGGCCTCGCCAACCGCAAGCCAGAAGAAATCGTCAGCACCGACATCAAACCCTACGAAGCGGGCGGATTCAAATTCGCCGTGGCGCAGGCCGAAGTCACCGACTTAATGACCCTGAACGAATACCTGCCCAAATTAAACGAGGCCCTCGAAAACCTGCGCCAAAGCCGCGGCCTCGATTTCGCCCTGCTGCTGATTACCGATGTCGTCCGCAACACCAGCCGCCTGATTTTCGCCAACCCGCACCCGGTGCTGGATGACCTGCCCTACCCCAAACTGCCGGATGGTACGCGCGATGCCGCCGGTGTGGTCTCACGCAAAAAACAGCTGCTGCCTGCCGTGCTGGGATTGCTGGAAAAGTAAGGCTCAGCCCATGCGGCGCTGCAAATAAGCCGAAAAATAGCCCCGGTAACGCTCACGCAGCTCCGGGCGGCGCCAATCTTCGGCGGAAACCCGCCCCCGGCAGCTGGCCGCGCCACAGGCGCAGTCGAACTCATCGTAGGGCGTCGAATCGGCCATGGCGTAATCAAATGTAATTTCCTCGTCCGCCGCAATTTGGCGCATCGCCACCAGGGCTACCTGCCCGCGAATTCCGGCGTTGGGGGCGCAGGAATGGTTGATAAAATCGGAAGGTTCCTCTGGCGTGAGCGAGGCCAGAAAAAGCCCTTCCTCAATTTGAATGGTGTGGCTGCGCTCGGCGGGCGAAAGCGCCTGCAAAGCGGCGACATCCAGCACACGCCCGGCCCAAATTGCCAGCAATTCATCCGGCGCAATCCTTTGCCGGGCAAAAGCCGCCCTGCCGCGCGCGCCGCCCAAAGCGCGGATTTCAACTTTTGGGGACAAAAAACCATATGTTTCAGACATGACGATGCTATAATCCTTTCGGGTGTTGTATGAACGAACTTCACTGTACACTATTTCTAGTGGAAGATAATCGCGCCGATGCCGATTTGATTCGGCGGGTGCTGCTGAAAAACGACCCCGGCATGACGATTGAGTTGGCCCGTGACGGGGAAGAGGCGCTGGAACGCCTGCAGGCTTGGGACGGACAATTTCCCCGCCCGATGATTGTACTGCTCGACCTGAAACTGCCCAAAATCAACGGGCTGCAAATCCTAAAAACCATCAAAGAAGACCCGCATTTGCGAATTTTGCCGGTCATCGTGTTGACTTCCTCCAGCCAATCGGAAGATATTCACCAGGCTTACGCGCTGGGGGCCAATTCCTACATCGTCAAAGCAATTGATTTTGACGCCTTTTCCGAGGCCATCAACATGATTTACCGCTACTGGTGCACCCTCAACGTTCACCCAGAATAAGCCGCTGACAGGAAAAAGCGCC
>JAVHNW010000058.1:0-2764 GCA_036169755.1 bacterium
AAGACCCGCTCGGCCAGTTGGTTATTTTCGCCGGGGGTGGGGGCGCAGTTGCCGCTTTGCCAGCCGGAACGTCCATCGGGCAGGCGGCAGAAACTTTGGTCGGGGTCGGGGACGCGGGTGTAGCTGTATACGTCTGAGGCCGTGCCGTTGGATTTGTACAAGCGCGCGCTGTCGCCGCTGTTGCCGAGCAGGATGCCGGTTTCGGAGGCAAAGTAGACCAGTTTGGCGCCGGGCGCCAGGTTGACGGCTGGCAGGGCAAAAGTTGGCGAGTCGCCTGCCTGGTCGTCGAGCCACCATCCGCTGAGGGAGACGCTTTGGCTGCTGACGTTGATGATTTCGATGAACTCGTCACCGTAATCTATGCGCCCATCCCGATTCCAATCGCTGCGGGCGTGGGGCAAAAATTCGTTAATCACCACGCTGGAGAGTGTGACCGGGGTGCGGGTGGGCGTGCGGGTGGGCGTACGCGTGCCGGTGACGGATGGACGTGGTGAGGGGGTGGGGGTGACGAAGTAGGCCCAGTTGACGTTTTTGGGCGTGCCACAAATCTCGCCACCGTTGGCGTCTTTGCCATTTTTGACGAGGCCGGTATTGGTAATCCAGGCGCTGTCCGAGTCGACGATGGTGGCGCCGCGCCGTTCCATGCTGCAGAAGCTGTTGGCGTTTCCGGCGGGCCAGGCGCCGCCGTTGTTGTTGGCGCTGTCTACAATTTGGCCGGAGGCGGTTTTGAGGCGCAGTGACTGCCCGGCATTGTTCAGCGCGCCGCTGTAAATCTGGTCGGCGCCAAGGTCAGAGATGGTGTTGTCATCGCCGCGCTCCAGTAGAAAATAACCCTGGCCGGGGATGCTCCCCGTCAGCGTGACGGAAAAGGTGTTGTCGCTAGTTGCCAGTTTCCAGCCGTTCAGGCTGATGGCTGACACGCCGGGGTTGTAAAGTTCAATCCATTCATCGCTGGCGCTGGCGGCGGTTCCCATCCAGGCGATTTCGTTGATGAGTACCGATAAACTCGGCGGAGGGGTGGCAGTGTTGCTGGGGGTGTTGCTGGCGGTCGCCGTGGGGGTGTTGCTGGCGGTTGCCGTGGGGGTGTCGCTGGCGGTCGCCGTGGGGGTGTCGCTGGGCGTGTCGGACGGGCTTGAAGTGGGGGTGCTGGTCGGTGTGTCGTCTGGAGTGACGCTGGGCGTGGCGGTTGGCTGAATATTTTCCAGCCTGGGGCTGCCGCAGATGCTGCCACTCAAGGTTGTTGATGTGGCCCAGGCCGTGTCGTTGTCCTGTGCCAGTCCCACTCTTTCCATGCTGCATCTGGCGGTGTTATCTCCGGCGGGCCAGGCGCCGCCATTGATGTTGGCGGTATCAATCAGCGTGGTATTTTCCAACAATTGAAGAATCTCGCCTGAGTCATTCAGCGCGCCGGTGTAAATTTGGTCGGCGCTGACGCCGGGGACGCTGTTGTCGTCCGTTCTCTCCAATAAAAAGTAAGCCCCGGCAGGCAGGGTGCCCGTCAGCGCAATGACCGGGCTGCCATCCGTGCTGGCGAGAGTCCAGTTATTGCCGGTGAACACGATGTCGCTTGCGCCAGGGTTGTAAAGTTCAATCCACTCGTCGCTGGCCGAGGCGCCCGTCCCCATCCAGGCGACTTCGTTGATGAGGACGGTCATCGGCAGCGTGCTTTGTCCATTGGGCCGGGCCAGCGCCGGGAGCGCCAGCGGCGCAAACAATTCGACCATCAGCGCCGCTGCCAGCGCGCTCCCGCCGATTAAACGGCGCAGCCAGACCTGTCGGTCTGGTCGCCTGAAATTTTCCAAAAAAGAGTGTGTAACGGGCATGGGCAAATTCCTGCCCGCATTATACGCCCTGAAAAACGGGCTAGCGGGGTTCCACCACCAGTTTGATGGCGGTGCGCTCCTTGCCTTCAATATCCACATTGACAAATTCTGGCATACAAACCACATCAATGCCGTCACCCTGCAAATAGCCGCGCGCCAGCACCAGCGCCTTCAGGGCCTGATTCACCGCGCCTGCGCCAATCGCCTGTACTTCGGCGTGTTTGTGTTCGCGGATGACTCCGGCAATCGCCCCGGCCACGGCGGAAGTGCGGGAGGTGGCAGAAACTTTGATCATGTCCATGGTGTAACTCCCTTCGGGTTGGGTCAAGAATGGGGCAAAATCTAAAATTCATTGTACAAGGTTTATGCGCCGGTTTCAATCCCCGCTGCCGCCGGGGGTTTTTCCAGCACAACCAGCGCGCGCGTGGCAAATAAAAATGGCAGAGCGTCCAAAATTCCATCCAACCCACGCAGCAGACCATAGGCTTTTGCCGGGTACAACTGCGGCCCCGCATAGCCCCCGCTGGCGACATACGAAAAAGCCGAGTAGCGATATTTTGCCACCAGCCGCCAGTCGGCCAGCAGGCTGCCCGCCAACCTGCCGTAAAAAATGCGGGTGGCGTTGCCCTGCGCCGCGTAATAATCGGCCTGGCTCGCATTCCAGCCGGAAGGCGCAAACCAGTCAATATACTTGCTCCAGCCCACCGGCTCTGGGTGCAGCCAGCCATACACCACCGCCCCCATCAGGCTGATGAACGGGTCAAAAACAAGCAGCCGCCCGCCGGGGCGCAGCACCCGCCAAAATTCCTTAAACGCCGTGCCGGGGTAACGCAGGTGATGAAAAACATCGAACAAAATCAAATCACTGACGCTCGCCTTGGCAAAACTGAGCGCATACGCATTTTCCACCAGGTCCAGCCAGGGGTTGGCGAACAAATCCG
>JAVHNW010000058.1:2864-5879 GCA_036169755.1 bacterium
CTGAGCGCATACGCATTTTCCACCAGGTCCAGCCAGGGGTTGGCGAACAAATCCGTCCGCAGACAGCCAGGAATCACCTCTTTAATATTCCCAATTCCCGAACCCAGTTCCACCACAAGCGGATTTTCCAGCCCCGAAAGCCGCGCCGCAAGTTTGCGGTGAAACTCGCGGTAAATTTCGCGCAGCAGCGGCTTTTTTTCCCAATGGGCGTAATTTTGCAAAATCTCTTTTTGATGCCGGGTAATATCCATGAGCCAATTGTAACGGATTGGTATAATTTCCGCATGACTTCCCCCGCCCGCGCCACCTTCCTGCGTCTCCTCTTTCTCCTCACCGGCCTGCTCGCCGCTGCTTCCATTTATGACTTTCTCGGCCTGGCGCAAAAACTGGGCGTGGAAATCCTGGCGAGCAGAACCTGGCTGGCCCTGCTGGCGGGGCTGACGCTGGCAGCGGCCTCGGCCCTGGCGGCGGGAAGCCTCCCCGCTGCCAGCCGCTTCAGCCTGGCGGCGCTCTCCCGGCTGAAAATTTCTCCGCGTCTGCGCCCCGCCGCCCTGCCCGCGCTGATTCTCCTGCTGGCGGCCTACCCGCTGCTTTGCGCCCAGCCCGCCCTGGCCCTGCTGCGCGGGCTGCCCTTTGCGCGCCTGCTGATTTTTTGGCTGATTGCCCTGGCGGGCATGACCGCCCTGCAAACCCTCCGCCCGGCGACTGGTTTTTTTGCTGCCCTGGGCTTGTTCCTCAGCCTGCAGACTGCGCTCAACCAAATCGCCGCCTACCTGCCCGCCATTACCGACTATCCCTTTGCCCTGGGCTGGTCGGAAACCAGCCGCTTTTACTTCCCCTCCCTGTTTCTGTCGGAAAAAATTTATGGGCAAAAATATCCCTGGCCCATTCTGCACCCCAGCCTGCACCTGCTGTTGACGGCGCCCTATTTTTTTTCGGCGCCGCTGTGGGTTCACCGCGCCTGGCAGGTGGCGCTTCGCTTTTTGCTGGTGGGCGCCATCGCCCCGGCGCTGCTTGCCCGCTTCCGCGTGGAAAACCGCCTGCTGAAATTTTTTCTCAGCGCCTGGGTATTTGTTTTCTTCTTTTCGCTGCCGCTTTACCTGCACCTGGCCCCGATGATTTTTCTGCCCCTCTGGTTTTTCCGCCCCGGCGATACGCGCCGCGCCTGGCTGCTGCTGATTTTAACGTCCATTTACGGCGGGCTCAGCCGCCTGAACTGGTACCCCATGCCGGGCATTATTTTGGCGGCGCTGTGGGCGCTGGAAACAGCCGAAACCAAAAATGGGGAGCAGGGTTGGCGTGCTTTTCTTTTTCCCGCCGCGCTGCTGCTGGTTGGCTCCATCACGGCTTTTTTGACCGCGCGCATCTACATCGCTTTTTCTGGCGCAGAGCAAAGTAGTTTTTTCACCAGTCTGACTTCCGATTTGCTCTGGTATCGTTTGTGGCCGAATGAAACCTACGGGCTGGGGCTGATGCTCGGCGCGCTGATTTTTTCGGCGCCGCTGTGGGGCGTTTTGGCCTGGGGCTGGCGCGGCCTGGGGCCGTGGCGGACGTGGCTGGGGCTGACGCTGGCCGCGCTGCTGGCGGGCGGCCTGCTGGTCAGCCTGAAAATTGGTGGCGGGGCCGATTTGCACAACCTGGATGCCTACGCCGCGCTGCTGTTGATTCTCGCCGCGTATGCTTTTTCCCGCGCCGAAAAGACTCTGCCCTGGCAGTTGGCCGCCCTGCTCGTGGCGATTCCGGCCTGGATGGGTAGCCAGGCTATCAGCGGAGTTTTCCGTTATGATCGGGACGCCGCTCAGACCACATTAACCGCGCTTCAGCGGCGGGTGGATGCGACCTCGGGGCCGATTCTTTTCATCACTCAGCGCCATCTTCTTTCCATGCACATGCTGACTGGCGTGACTCTCATTCCAGAGTATGAGCGCGAAGATTTGATGGAAATGGCGATGGCGCACAATACGGCTTACCTGGAGCGTTTTGAGCGCGATATTCAAAACCAGCGTTTTGCGCTGATTGTGGTCGACCCGTTGAAATTTAATTTACTGGGGAGTTCGTACGCGATGGGCGAGGAAAATAACGCCTGGGCGCGTTTTGTGGTGCGCCCGGTGCTGTGCTGGTATACAGCGGCAGAGAGTTTTCCGGCGGATAAAATCGTCGTCTATGTTCCGCGCCTTGGCGGCAAGGCCTGCCCGTGAGAATATCAGGTATAATTCAGCGATTGAATTTTGAATTATGGAAACTCACCCCGATTCTTCTCACGATTTACCCCTGCTCGAAAATATTGAGCGCGACCCGGATGTGACTCAGGCCGACCTGGCAACACAGCTGGGCGTAGCCGTGGGCACCATTAACTGGCATCTGAAACGCCTGGTGGAAAAAGGCTACGTCAAGGTCAAACGCGCCGAGCGCCGCAAATTGAAATACATCATCACCCCCGAAGGATTGGCGCTGCGCGCGCGGCTGATGGTGGATTATGTCGAACAGCAGTTTAACTTGTATCGGCGGGTGCGCCAAAAAATAAAAGAATCGGCGCTGGCCTTGCGCGCCGAGGGGGTGGAGCGGGTTCGCCTGCTGGGCGAAGGCGATGTGGCCGATATTTGCCGCCTGACCTGCCTGGAGCAAGGCCTGAGTATCACAGAAGACCCGGCCTTGCCCGCCTTTGAAGTGCGCGGGTTGAGCGTGGCGCTGGTCGCTCCAAAAATTGGGGAGTTTGGGGGTCAACCGGTTTCGGCGCTGGAAGGTGGAAAAACCCATGGCTGAACAGCATGTGATTGTCACCGGCGCGGCGGGTTACATTGGCTCGCTTTTGACCGGGGAATTGCTGCGGCTGGGCTATCGCGTTACGGCGATTGATGCCCTGCTCTATGGCGGCGAGGCGCTGATTCCCTACCTGGCGCATCCCAACTTTCATTTTTCCAAGGCCGATGTGACCGAATCGCGCAGCCTGCGCGATTCACTGCCGCGCGGCTGGCAAAAACCATCAGCGGTGTTTCACCTGGCGGGAATTGTCGG
>JAVHNW010000059.1:0-1168 GCA_036169755.1 bacterium
CCACGCTGCCAGGCGCGGGTGCGCAGGTTGTGAAGCGCATCCCAGCCGCCCAGGTCGGCGGCGATTTCGTAACTCATCAGCGAATAGGCCGAGGCGACTGCGTCGGGGTTGCCCATGCTCTGCTTCATGCGCTGGCTGGCAACGCTGCGCTCCCACAGACCAATCAGCCACAGGCCGGTGATTCCGCGCCGCGCCAGCGCGTCCAACTCTTCATCGGGAATTTGGTCGAGGCGGCGAATTTCACGGCCATACCAGCGGCTGAGCTGGTCGAGCCAGACGTAGGAATTTTTTGCCATCAAAATACAGCGCGGCATCCAATCTTTATCGGGGCTGAAGCGCTCATATTCGGGCTGCCCTTCAAAGGTCAGCAGTGGCGCATCTCCGGCGAAACCGCCCGCAAACGCGCCGCGAATGACTTCTTCCTTCACAAAATCCATGCCGCGCAGCAGGCGGGTGACGAAAGACTCGCCGAGCAGCGCTCCCCATTTTTTGAGCAGAAATTGGAGTTGGCCCTCCAGCGAGTAGGGAGACGCCAGAGCCGGGGCGCGCAGCGCGGCGAAGAGCGCTTCTTCGCCGGAGACTTCCCCGCTGAAGCCGGGTTCGCCCGCCAAAAAGCCCGTCAGTTGGCGGATGATTTCTTCGTAGCCGTGCGGGCGCAGGGGCTGGTCATCGAACAATTCGCGGTAGCGCTGGGCGGCGGGATTCAGGTTGGTGACGTATAAAATGAGCATTTCTTCCAGCGTCACCTGGCGGTGTGGGCGTCCGGCAGTAGATTGCAGCAGGTAGCTGGAGGCGGAAATTTGATTTTGGTAGACGGCCTGGGGCGGGAATTCTTCCACAAAGCGAATTTGGGCTTTTTCCAGCGTTTCCAGGTTCAGGCTGCCCAGGGCGCGCGCCAGAAAACCGGGATTTTGTACTTCATATTGGCGGATGATGGTGTGCAGCACTTCGTCAATCAAGCCCAGGGCGTTGATTTCCCCGGCTGGCACGGGCGCGCTGCTGACGCGCGTCATGGCCTCGGCCAGGGCGCGGGCGGCGGAAAAATCGGCCAGGATAATCCGTCCATCGCTGGAAAACAGCGAGGCGTGCAGGGCGTAGCGTTCCCGCGCCCGGCGCGAGATGTGAAATTCAAAAGTCAGGGCGGCTTGCGGGCGGCAAATTAGGCGCA
>JAVHNW010000060.1:0-5828 GCA_036169755.1 bacterium
CGCCTCCCCCGGCCTGCTGGCGCGCATCGGCGAGGACTATCCGCGCGACTGGCTCAAGCAATTTCAGCAGTTGGGGCTGGATACGCAGGGAATTAAGATTCTGCCGGAAGCGCTCGACCTGCGAAGCTTCCTGGCCTACAGCGACATCGCCAGCCCCCAGCGCGCCAACCCGGCTTCACATTTCATCCGGCTGGGGCTGCCCTTCCCCAAAAGCCTGCTCGGCTACCAGCCAAAAAGCGAACAACCAGCCAGCGTCACCCGCCAGAATGTCGATTCTCCCAAACTGCTCGATATTCCAGATTCCTATCGGCAGGCGCAAGCGGTTCACCTGGCCCCGCTGGATTATGCCAGCCATACCCAACTCGCGCCACAATTTCATCAATGGGGCGCAGCGATTATCACCATCGAACCCTGCCCCGAGTACATGAACGGCAATTTTCTCACCGGGCTGCGCTCGCTGCTGCAGGGCGTCACCGCCTTCCTGCCCGCCGAGGAAGACTTGCGCGCCCTATTTTGGGGCCGCACCGATGACTTGTGGCAAATGGCTGCCGAATTGGGCAGTTTCGGCGCAGAAATCATTGTCGTCAAGCGCGGCGCGCGCGGCCAATTTGTCTACGAACACGCCAGCCAGCGCAAATGGGAAATCCCCGCCTACCCGGCTCAGGTAGCCGACCCAACCCACAGCGGAGACGCTTTTTGTGGCGGGTTTTTAGCCGGTTACCACGAAAGCCTCGACCCCGTTCAGGCCGCGCTGCGCGGCAACATCGCCGCCTCACTCGCCATCGAAGGCAGCGGCGCATTTTACGCGCTCGGCGCCTTGCCCGGCCTGGCCCAGGCGCGCCTCAATTTTTTAGCCGAAATGGTCAAAAAACTATGAAGCAAAAACTACAGCAACTCGCCGCGCAAATTCAACAAATCCCGGCCCCCACCTTCCACGAACAGGCGCGCGCCGCCTTTGTGCGGGAAAAGTTTTCCGCCGAGGGTCTGGCCGACATCTCGGAAGACTCTGCCGGAAATGTCTTCGCCCGGCTAAAAGGCGGGAACGCGGCCCCGCTGATTGTTTCGGCGCATCTCGACACCGTTTTCCCCGCCGAAAGCGACCTCGCCTTGCGGCGCAGCGGAAAGCGCATCTACGGCCCCGGCCTGGGCGACAACTCGTTGGGAGTCGCCGCACTGTTTGGCCTGCTTTGGCAGCTGCGCGCCGCCCACTTCACCCCGCCCGGAGATTTGTGGCTGGTCGCCAACAGCGCCGAGGAAGGCCTGGGCGACCTGAAAGGTATGCAGGCGGTCTGCGCGCGTTTTGGCGGCAATGTTTGCGCCTATCTCGTGCTGGAAGGCCTGGCGCTCGGCCACATTTATCACCGCGCGATTGGCGTGCGCCGCTACAGAATCAATTGCCACACACGCGGCGGCCACTCTTGGGCCGATTATGGCAATCCTTCGGCCATACACGAATTGGCCCGGCTGCTGACACAATTAACCGGATTGAAACTCCCCACCAACCCGCGCACCACACTCAACGCGGGACGCATCGGTGGCGGAACCTCCGTCAACACCCTGGCCGCCGAGGCCTGGCTGGAACTGGATTTGCGCTCGGAAGACCCAGCCACATTGGAACAACTCGCTCACAGCGTGGAAAAACTCATCGAAAGCGCCAGCCAGCCTGGCCGGGTCTGGTTTGAGGTGGAAATCATCGGCCAACGCCCCGCCGGAGAAATCAGCGCATCGCACCCAATCATCAGCCTGGCGCAAAACTGTCTGCGCGAGCAGGGGCTGGAACCAACGCTGATTTCCGGCTCGACCGATGCCAATATTCCGCTCAGTCGCGGGTTTCCGGCTCTGGTTTTGGGCGTGACCACGGGCGGCGGCGCGCACACCCTCAATGAATTTATCGAAACTGGCCCGCTGGAACAAGGCATGGAGCAAATTTTTCACTTTGTGACCCGCGCCTGGGGTTAGCGCTGGTCACCCTCCCCGCGAATGACGCCGCGCTCGAGGCGCGAAAAAAGTTTTTCCAAATTGGCGCTGGCAATGTCCTGCAAATCCAGGTCCAATTCGGTGGCAATTTGGGCCAAATACCACAGCACATCGCCCAGTTCATATTTGAGCGCCTCGCGGTCTGCAGATGAAATAACGCCGCCCTTGTCGCGGAAAATTTTTTTGACTTTTCCAGCCACTTCGCCTGCTTCATTGGTCAGCCCCAGGGTGGGATAGACCAGCGGATGATCCGTTTTTACCAGGCTCCAGGTCTTTCGTGAAAGACGCTGATATTCACTAAAATTTTCGAGTTTCATCCAAAGCTCCTTCGGTTGAAAAATCGTACAAATGGGGGATAAAGCCTTACAAATTTGTCAATTATAGTTGAGAAAATTCTCAAGGAGGCTTTTGATGAAACGCTTAATTCCATTGTTGCTCACCCTCGTATTCATGGTCAGCGCCTGCGGCCTACCCGGCTCGCAGCCCGAACCCACCGCCGTCAGCCTGCCGACTGCCGCTCCCACATCCGAAGCGGCGCAGGCCAACCCAACCGCACAGGCGCAAAATGCCCAGGCGGGCGACACGCGCAATTCGGCCACCGATGGCATGATTCAAATTTTTGTCCCGGCCAATTCCTTTCGCATGGGCGGGCTGGATAATGACGCCCAAGACGATGAAAAACCCGACCGAAAAGTAACACTTTCCGCATTTTGGATAGACAAAGTCGAAGTGACCAACGCCATGTACAACCTCTGCGTCCAGGCCGGAGCCTGTGAGACGCCGCGCGAGTTTAAATCTGCCACGCAAGAGCGCTATTTTGGCAACCCAGATTTTAACGACTTTCCGGTGGTATTCGTCAACTGGGAAGACGCCAAAAACTACTGCGCCTGGGCCGGACGCCGCCTGCCCAGCGAGGCCGAATGGGAATATGCCGCGCGCGGCACTGATTATCGCCGCTTCCCCTGGGGTGACGCCAGCCCGACCAATCAACTCGCCAACTATGACAACATCTTCCGCGACACCCAGCGTGTTGGCTCCTTCCCCAACGGCGCCTCTTCCTTCGGCGTGCTGGATATGGCCGGGAACGTGTGGGAATGGGTGGCCGATTTCTACAGCCCCAACTCCTACACTTCGGCGGGCGATACCAACCCGATGGGCCCCGCCACTGCCGGAGTCAATGGCCCGCGGCGTGTCATCCGAGGCGGCTCCTGGGCCGATAACTTCAAAGACCTGCGCGTCTCCAATCGCGGTTTTGCGCTGGCGCCCGACCTGAGCGCCGACAGCCGCTCGGAGGCCTACATGGGCGAAGCCAAAAACAGCATCGGCTTCCGCTGCGCCGCCAACAACTGAAACTAAATTTCAAAAATGGGTGGGAAAATTCCCACCCATTTTTAATTTAACCAGCCAATGATGTAGAATCAAGGGATGAGACGACCCTATCAGATTTTTCCCTGGCTGGCAGCGCTCGGCCTGCTGGCAGCGCTCAGCTGCCAAATCACGCTCCCGGCGAGGCCTGTGTCGCCGACTACGGGCATTCCCCAACCATCAGCGACTCCCCACCCCAGCCCCGCCATTCATACCACGCGGACAATCCATTATTACGACATTCAAGGCAACAGCGCCAGCGATTTGCGCCAACAAATGTCGACGCTGGGGCCGCCAGATAAAAAAAGCGGAAAAATCTTTGACGCCCGCACCGACTGGGAAATTGCCTGGCGTTTTTATTACCAAAATTCGCTCGGCGGAGACTGCTCCATCGCCCGCGCCGAGGTGGATGTCAATTTGACTTTTACGTTTCCACGCTGGTTGACACCCGCCGAGGTCTCGCCAGGCCTGCTTCAGAAGTGGGAGAACTACCAGCGGGCGCTCACCGCCCACGAGGAGCATCACGCCAAACTGGCGCTTGCGGGCGGCGAAGCAATCTACAGCGCAATTTTGGCGGTGCCGCCCGCAGCCGCCTGCCCCGACCTGGAAAGTTCTGCCAATGCCGCCGCCCGACAAACTTTCCAGCAAGTTCAGGCGCAGCAGGAAAAGTACGACAGCGAGACAAATCATGGAGCGACACAGGGGGCGGTATTTCCATAAGAAAAACGACCCGCCAGGCTTGGCGGGTCGTTTTTCTTGGGCGGGGAATTAAGCCCAACCCTGGTCTTTGACGAATTTGGTAATCAGCGGAACTTCCACCATCTTGCCCTGATAGGCCTGGAAACCAAGGTAAATCGCATAGAACCAGACCAAAATACCAACGCAGAAACCGGAGGTGACAACGGTAATCAGGCCAAGAATCAACGCCTGGGCGTTATGCGCCTTAAGGAAGGGACGGTTTTTCTTGTCTTCCATCACCATAATGATGATGGGAACAAGCGGCGACAAAATATAGGCAAGGAGCGCCCACAGTTTGTCATCACTGGTAACTTCTGAATCGAATTGGGTCATAATTTTTTCTCCTATGAATTGGTTTCTACTATTTTACAACAAATAAGATAAAAATCAACAGGTTTAAATTCCGGGTAAATTGCGCCGCAAAAGCGGGTACATCGGCAGGGCGCGCGCGGCGCCTTCCGCAACACAAGTCAGCGGATTGTCTACCAGGTAGGCCGGGATGCCCAGAGTTTTGGTAAGCAGTTTGTCTATCCCGCGCAATAATGCGCCGCCGCCGGTCAGCGCCAGGCCACGGTCAATGATATCGGAGACGAGTTCCGGCGGGGTTTTTTCGAGCACACGGCGGCAGGTTTCTGTCACCTGTTTGAGTGGCTCCTGCAAGGCCTCGACGATTTCGCCAGTGGTCACCGTCACCGGGCGGGGCAGGCCGGTCACCTGGTCCTGTCCCTGTACTTCCATACTTTGTTCGGCATCCTGCGAGACGGCGGCGCCAATTTTAATTTTCAACTGCTCCGCGGTGACGGTGGAGAGAATTACTCCATATTTGCGGCGAATGTAACTGACAATCGCCTCGTCGAACTGATTGCCGCCCTGACGAAGCGTCTCGGCGGAGACAATGCCATACATGGCCAGCACTGCCGCCTGAATGGAGCCGCCGCCGAGACAAACAACCATATTGCCAGAGGGTGAATTAATCGGCAAGTCTACGCCCAGCGCGGCGGCCAGCGGCTGCTGAATGAGATAGGCGTCGCGGCTGCCAGCCTGGAGGACGGCCTCGTGAACGGCGCGCCGCTCAACGCTGGTGACGCCGTACGGCACCGTTACCATGACGTTGGGCCGGAAGATGCGAATCGCGCCGCTAACGCGCTGAAGCAAAACGCGCAAAAGCGTTTCGGTGATTTCGTAATCAGCGATGACGCCATGTTCGAGCGGAAGAGCCACTTCAATGGAATCGGGAACGCGCCCAAGCATGTCGCGGGCTTCCTTGCCAATCGCAACCATTTTTTGGTCTGCCACGTCAATGGCAACAATGGTGGGTTCCTCCACCAAAATATGCGTCCCCTCTGCAATGCGCGTGTAAATTGTCCCCAGGTCAATTCCCAGGTCGCGTGAAAAACCTGCCATGTTTAGGGTTTATTCCTCGCTGGCGACGGTGCTGCGCCGGGCGGTGCGAAAGCGTTTGGCAGCATCCAGGCGCAGGTTGGAACGGCGCAGGGCAGCTTCCAGGGCGAGGTAGGCGTCCATGTCGTCACCAGATTTGCTGAGGTTGGCGAGGGCTTCCTGGGCGCGCTGTCGAGCAGATTCGGCGCGAGCGGTGTCAATTTCGGCTACGTTTTCGGCGGCGTCAGCCAGGATGGTGACGAGCTGGGGCTGAACTTCGGCCATGCCGCCGGCAACGGTGAAGTTTTGTTCACCTGTTTTACTGCGGACGGTGATGACACCAAATTTCAACGTGGTAAGCAGCGGCG
>JAVHNW010000061.1:0-5796 GCA_036169755.1 bacterium
AGGCGCTAACGGATTATACCAAGAGATTGCATCCGGCCCAGTTCTCACGTACAATTTCACTGTCTTATCCCGTTTCTATTCATCGGAGCCGCCATGCAACTGCAACAATTCAGTGAAATTTTATTCACCAGTTTGGAAAAAGTCATCATTGGCAAGCGCGGCGCATTGGAGCTGATCACCATTGGCCTGCTCTGCCAGGGACATGTGCTGATTGAAGATGTCCCCGGCGTAGGCAAAACCGTGCTGGCGCGCGCTTTAGCAAAATCGCTGGGCTGTACCTTTAATCGCCTGCAATTTACGCCCGACATGCTGCCCAGTGATGTCACCGGAACTTCCATTTTTAACCAGGAGACTCGTAAATTTGAGTTTCGCCCCGGCCCCATTTTTGGGCAAATTGTGCTGACGGATGAAATTAATCGCGCCACGCCCAAGACGCAGGCCGCTTTGCTGGAAGCGATGGAGGAGCGCCAGGTGACGGTGGACGGGGTCACGTATCCGCTGCCGCGCCCGTTTATGGTCCTCGCCACGCAAAACCCGATTGAATACGAAGGCACGTTTCCGCTGCCAGAAGCCCAACTCGACCGCTTTCTGCTGCGCCTGCGCATGGGCTATCCCTCGGCCAGCGATGAGGCGCGCATCCTCTCCAGCCAGCAAATGCAGCACCCCATCGAAAGCGTTGAACCCATTTTCGGCGCAGAGGAAGTTCTGGCCGCCGCTGCCGCCGTCCGCGAGCTGTACGTCTCTCCGGCGCTGGAACGCTATATTGTCGAAATTGTGCAGCGCACCCGTCAGCACCCCGATATTTACCTGGGCGCCTCGCCGCGCGGTTCGCTGGCGCTGTATCGCGCCTCGCAGGCGCGCGCCGCCCTGCAGGGCCGCGAACACGCCCTGCCCGACGATGTCAAAGCGCTCGCCGCGCCGATTCTCGCGCACCGCATCATCGTCAGCCCGGCGGCGCGCCTGCGAGATGTCGGCCCCGAAAAACTAATTCAGGAAGTTTTACTTTCCGTCCCCGTTCCGGGCGGAACGTACAGCGCCGGATGAAAAACGCCGCCCGAAGCCTGGCCGCACTCCTCCTATTGGTCGGTGCGCTTGGAATGGCCTTCACCGGCGCGCCACTTTACGCCCGTCTGACCTACCTGGCGTTTTTCCTGCTGATTTTCTCGTGGCTGTGGACCTATTTTTCGCTGCGCGGGCTGCGCATTCGCCGCCGGGCGCGCTCGCTGCGCGCTTCGGTAGGCGATATTTTTGAAGAAACCTTTGAGATTGAAAACAACACTTTCCTGCCGCGCCTGTGGCTGGAGATTCGCAACCAGTCGGCCTTGCCCAACGCGGCGGGGTCGCGCCTGCTGACAGGTCTCGGCGGGCGGCAAAAGCGCAATTACCTGGCGCGAACCTGGCTCACGCGCCGGGGCGCGTACCTGCTCGGGCCGACCCGCCTCGCTTCCGGCGATTCCTTCGGCTTGTTCACGGTTCAGCGCACTTTCCCCGCCGCCGATTCACTGCTCGTTTTGCCGCTCATTTTGCCAGTCGCCGATTTTCCTTCCCCGGCGGGGCTGCTGCCCGGTGGACGATTCCTCCATCAAAAAGCCGCCGAAATTACCCCGCACGCTTCAGGTGTGCGCGAATACGCGGCGGGCGACCCGCTGAAGCGTATTCACTGGCCGAACACCGCCCGGCGCGGAAAATTGATGGTGAAAGAATTTGAAAATGACCCGCAGGCCGAAATTTGGCTGCTGCTCGATGCGCAGGCGCGCTGGCAGGCCGAGCAGGCCGATGACGCCCCCAAAGTTTGGCACGACTGGATGTTTTCCCGCCGCCCGGAAGTTTCCCTGCCGCCCTCCACGCTGGAATACGGCGTCAGCCTGACGGCCTCACTGGCGCATTTGTTCCTTCGTCAGCGCCGCGCGGTGGGGCTGATGACCGAAGCCCCGGTTTTTACCGTCATCCGCGCCGAGCGCAGCCAGCGTCAGGAAGAAAAAATTTTGGAAACTCTGGCCTTCGTGCGCGGTGAGGGACGCCTGCCGCTGGTCAGTTTGGTGGAAGCCCAGGCGGCGCAGATTTCGCCCGGAGCCAGCGCCGTGCTGATTAGCCCCTGCGGCGATGAAAGTTTGCTGCTCGCCGCCGAAACACTGCTGCGGCGCGGCATTCATCCGCTCGTCCTTCATCTTATGGCGCACAGTTTCGGCGGCCCGCCCGGCGGTGATATGATTTTTGAGCGCCTGCTGGCGCGCGGCATCCCTGCCATTAAAATCTTCCGCGGCGACAACCTGACGGATTTGCTGACCCGTTTTTCGCAGGAACAGCGATTTCTTTCTTCCAACCCGGCGCAAACTTCAACTTTTTGGAAAGGTGACCTATGAACCCTCGTGTTTTGCCGCTCGATTTACAATTTCAGGGTCATTCCGACTCCATCGCCTGCTACCTTTTGCCGCACTCTGACGGCGCGGCGCTGGTCGAATGCGGGGCGGGCGCCACCCTCCCGGCGCTGACCGCGGCGCTGGCCGCGCAAGGCTACGCTCTCGCCGATGTGACCCACGTTTTTCTGACCCATATTCACCTCGACCATGCCGGGGCGGCGGGCTTCATGGCGCGCCAGGGCGCGCATGTTTTTGTGCACCCGGTCGGCGCGCCGCACCTGCTCAACCCCGAAAAATTAATCGCCAGCGCCACGCGCATTTACGGCGAACAGATGGGGCCGCTGTGGGGCGATTTTCTCTCCGTCCCCGCCGAAAAGTTGACGGCGCTGGCGGATGGCGAGCAAATCGAATTTGGCGGCCTGCGGCTGACGGCTTTTCACACGCCCGGCCACGCCGAACATCACATCGCTTACCAGTTGGGCGATTTATGTTTCACCGGCGACGTGGGCGGCGTGCGAATTTCCTCCTACCCCTACCTGCGCCTGCCCTTCGTGCCGCCAGAACTGAACCTGGAAAAGTGGCGCGCCACCATTGAGCGTTTACAAACCCTGGGCATTCGCCGCGTTGCGCCGACCCACTTTGGCATTTTTGATGACGCCGACTGGCACTTTTCCGCCATCCTGCGGGCGCTCGATTCAGTCTCCTCCTGGCTGGAAAAAATCATGCCCGCTGACCCGCCCGTGGAAGAATTACGCGCCCGCTTCCTGGCCTGGATGGATCAGCAGGCCGAAGAAATGCGCCTGCCCGCTGATGTGCGCCAGGCCTACCTGCTCGCCAACCCGCTCGGCATGAGCGCTGATGGCATGTACCGCTACTGGAAAAAATTCCGCGCAGCTTGATGTGTTTCCTGTTCACGCCAACAGGGCAGGCTCATGAGCCTGCCCTGTATTATTTTAAATCATTATTTTGAATATCAAGATTTAGTTTATTATAATTAATATATATTGACAAAAAATAAAATAATACGTAAAATGAACTTTAATTAATTAAATTTTTTCAAAGAGATGAGCCATGCCCCCATCCATTTCTCCGCAAGAATTCCAGACCAACTGGAAGCCGAAATTTTTCACCATCTTTTCCGGCCAGGCGATTTCACTATTTGGCTCCTCGCTGGTGCAGTTCGCCCTAATTTGGTATCTCACCCAGCAGACGGGCTCTGCCACCGTTTTGGCGACCGCCACGCTGATTGCCATGCTTCCCCAGATTTTGCTGGGCCCCTTCGCCGGGGCGCTGGTCGACCGCTGGAATCGCCGCCTGGTGATGATTTTCGCCGATGGCCTGATTGCCCTCGCCACCCTGGCGCTGGCCGGGTTGTTCTGGCTGGGGGTCGCGCAAATTTGGCATATCTACGTCATTTTATTAATACGCTCATTTGGCGGCGCATTTCATTGGCCCGCCATGAGCGCCTCCACCTCGCTCATGGTTCCCAAAGAGCAACTTTCCCGCGTGGCTGGCGCCAATCAGACTCTGCAGGGCTTACTGGGAATCGTCGCCCCGCCAACCGGCGCCCTGCTGATAGCTGTTTTGCCGACCCAGGGTGTGCTGCTGATTGACGTTTTCACCGCGCTGGTCGCCATTTTGCCCCTGCTTTTTATCGCCATCCCCCAGCCGATTTTGGCCGAAACAACCAGCGGAGAGAAAAACTCGTACTGGCAGGATGTCCGCGCCGGGCTGCGTTATGTCGCTGCCTGGCCGGGGCTACTTGCCGTTGGAGCGATGGCCGTGCTGATCAATTTCCTGCTCACGCCGACGGGAGCGCTGATGCCGCTGCTGGTGACCCGGCATTTTGGTCTGGGCGCGCTCGAACTGGGCTTCACGGATACGCTTTGGGGCGTTGGGATGATTGCCGGTGGCGTCCTGCTCAGCCTGTGGGGCGGATTCAAACGCCGCATCGCCACCTCGCTGACAGGGATTCTCGGCATCGGCCTGGGCGTGATTCTGGTAGGGCTGGCGCCCGCCGATAAGTTCTGGCTGGCGCTGGCGGGTATGAGCCTCGCCGGGCTGGCGGGCGTTTTCGCCAACGGCCCGCTGCACGCGGTTCTTCAGTCGGTGGTCAGGCCCGAAATGCAGGGGCGAGTCATGTCGCTGATTAGCAGCGGAGCCACTGCCATGACGCCGCTTTCGCTGGCGGTGGCTGGCCCACTTTCAGACGCCATTGGTATTCGCATCTGGTACCTCTTTGGTGGCGCGCTCTGCCTGCTCATTGGGCTAATTGGATTTTTCATTCCGGCGGTGATGAATATTGAAACCAATCACAGCGAAAATTCCCCGCTTGCTGCGCCGGTCGTTACCGGCTGAGATTTTCCCCCTCCTGAGCGTGAACCATTTTAAGCGGCTAAAAGCCCAGCGCTTCGAGCAGTTCCCGCGTCATGTGCGCCGTTGCGCCCCAGACAATTTCGCCATCCTGCGGCAGGTAGGCGATGGTGCTTCTGCCGTTTTCGGCGCGGATGATTTTCATGAAGTTGTCGCGTTCCGCCAGCCAGGTCAGCGGTAGGCTGAAAACGCGTTCGACTTCTGGCGTGTAGACATGAAAAGCGTAGGGCCAGGGGATGACTCCAATGATGGGGGTAACCAAAAAATTACTGATGGTAATCATTTGCGGCAGCCGCCCCAAAATTTGTACATCGCCGGGGGCGATGCCGATTTCCTCCTGCGCCTCGCGCAAGGCGGTTTGTTCTGCCGATTCGCCCGCTTCGCTGGCGCCGCCGGGGAAAGCGACCTGCCCTTTGTGCGTTTCCACCCGGTCGGCGCGGCGGGTGTAGAGCAGGTGCCAGGTGTTGGCGTGGCGAAACAGCGGGGCGAGAACTGCGGCTGGCCGCAATTTTTGCCCCGGCGTCAGCGATTGTTCGCTGTAGACCGGGGCGTTTTCTGCCTGTAAGGCGTTTTGAAAATCCTGAATGGTGAATTCGTCCAGACTCATCAGCGGTTTCAGGCGTGTGATTTGACCGGGCTGGCGCAGAATGGACATTCGGCGACACTGCGGCTGACCCATTCAACTTCGTTGGGGAGCAGCGGCCCGCCGCAGGCTGGGCAGTGTGTAGGCAGGTTGAGCGCGGATTCTTCCAGACGCTGGGTGGGCAAATCAGCCATGGCGGGCAGGTTGCTCTGCAAAAAAATCTCAATTTCTCCGGCTTCGTGGGTCAGGCCGCGCCGCTGGAGTTCGTCTACGGCGCGCCGCCCGGCGTGATACAACTTCATCCATTGGCCGCGCTCGGCCAGCAGGGCCAGGCCGTGTTTGATGTGCTGCATTCCGGCTGTCAGGTTGCCGCCGCCAATCCGCGCCTGCCCCGCCTGAAGCAGGAAAAGCGGCGCGCGCGGCCCGCCCATTTCTTCTGCGCGGCGCGCCAGCGTTTCAAAGGATGAGGCCGCTGCGGAG
>JAVHNW010000062.1:0-1161 GCA_036169755.1 bacterium
CCGGGGAAGGTTTTCACCCTGCGCGGCAAGGGCGTTCCGCGTCTGCGCCAAAGCGGGCGCGGCGACCAGAAAGTGGTCGTCAACGTTGAAGTTCCCAGCAAATTAACCAGCGAGCAGCGCGAATTGTTTGAAAAACTATCCGCCACGCTCGGCTCCACGCCGAAACCCAGAGAAAAGGGTTTTTTCGACTGGCTCAATGATGCGATTGGCGGGTAAAAAATGACCAACTGGCTCGAAGTATCCCTGACCGTCAACGGTGAACTGGCTGAATTCGTGGCCGATGTGCTGGCGCGTTTTGCCCCCAACGGCGTAGTCACCGAACAGGCCGTCAAATTCAACGACGAGGAAGACGAAGGCACGCCGGTCGGCGACATCACCGTGCGCGCCTACCTGCCCGCCGATGAAACGCTGGAAGAAACCCGCCAAAAACTGGAAGAAGCGCTCTACTACCTCGGCATGATTCAACCCATACCCGCGCCGACCTTCACCCCCATCGCCGACCAAAATTGGATGGAAGCCTGGAAAACCCGCTACCACCCGATTCCGATTGGCGAAAAACTGCTTATTCTGCCCGCCTGGCTGGAAAACCCCAGCCCCGACCGCCTCGCCATCAAAATTGACCCCGGCATGGCCTTCGGCACCGGCACCCACCCCACCACCCAGCTTTGCCTCGAACTGTTGGAAACCGTTTCGTATTTCCCCACCGTCATTGACGTTGGCTGCGGCTCCGGTATCCTCTCCATCGGCGCCCTCAAACTCGGCGCAGAACTGGCGCTGGGTGTGGATATTGACCCGGCCTCCGTCAAAAACAGCCGCGAAAACGCCGACCTGAACGACATCCCCGCCGAAAAATTTCTCCTCGGCCTCGGCTCGGTTGCCGAAATTACGCGCGGAGCTTTCCCGCTGAAAACGGCCCCGCTCGTTTTGGCGAACATCCTGGCCCCGGTGCTGGTACGGCTCTTCGAGGCTGGCCTGGCCGACCTGATTGCCCCCGGCGGCGACATCCTGCTTTCCGGCATTCTCCAGCACCTCGCCGCGGATGTGCGCTCTGCCGGAGAAAAACATGGCCTGACCTTCATCGAACAGCGCCAAATCAACGACTGGGTCGCCATAAAAATGCAAAAGGACAAATCATGACCCAGGCCCTCTACCGCAAATGGC
>JAVHNW010000063.1:0-5776 GCA_036169755.1 bacterium
GATGTGAAAATTTTTCTTTGGAGTTTCTGATGACAAACTGGATGGAAGTCAAAAAATATCAAGACATCACCTACCACAAAGCCGAGGGCATGGCGCGGATTGCCTTTAATCGCCCGGAGGTACGCAACGCTTTCCGGCCCGACACCATCAAGGAAATGATTGAGGCTTTTGAAAACGCCTGGGAAGACTCGCGCGTGGGCGTTGTGCTGCTGACCGGCAACGGCCCGGCAGCCGATGGAAAATATGCCTTTTGTTCCGGCGGCGACCAGAAAGTGCGCGGCAGCGCGGGCTATGTCGGCTCGGATGGCGTGCCGCGTCTGAACGTGCTCAGCCTGCAGCGCATTATTCGCAGCATGCCCAAGCCGGTCATTGCGCTGGTGGCGGGCTACGCCATCGGCGGCGGGCATGTGCTGCACATCATCGCCGATTTGACCATCGCCGCCGAAAATGCCGTTTTCGGGCAGACCGGCCCCAGGGTCGGCTCTTTCGATGGCGGATTCGGCGCCTCGTACCTGGCGCGTCTGGTCGGGCAAAAAAAAGCGCGCGAAATCTGGTATCTCTGCCGTCAGTACAATGCCCGCGAGGCGCTGGAAATGGGGCTGGTCAACGCCGTCGTACCGCTGGAGCAGCTCGAAGCGGAAGGCGTTGCCTGGGCGCAGGAGATTCTTCAGCACAGCCCGCTCGCCATCCGCAATCTCAAATCGGCTTTCAACGCCGAACTTGACGGGCAGGCCGGGCTGCAGGAACTGGCCGGAAACGCCACCATGCTTTTTTACATGAGCGAGGAAGGCCAGGAAGGCCGCAACGCCTACAACGAAAAACGCCAGCCAAACTTCAAAAAATATCCCTGGCTGCCCTAGACGATTTCCCATGCCTTTGCTTGCCCCGCGCGCTTCCGCCTCGCCCGACCTGCCCGCCCTGATTTTCAACGGGCAGGCCTGGACCTATGCCGAGCTCGACCGGCAGGTGAATGGATTGTGCGCCGCGTTGGCCGGGCGCGGATTTTCACCGGGCGACCGGCTGGGAGTCACGCTGGAAAACTCGCCCTTTTTCGTGGCGCTGATTCATGCCGCCCTGCGCCTCGGCCTGACTCTCGTTCCGCTCAACCACCGCCTGACAGAGGCCGAGCGCGCTTGGCAAATTCGCGCCGCCGAATGCAAGGCCGTGCTCAGCCAGCCTTTTGACATTTCGCCACAGGCCGCCTTTCCCTTTTCTCCGGCAGCCGACTCCGCCACCCTCATGTTCACCTCCGGCACCAGCGGCCAGCCGAAGGGCGCCCTGCTGACGTTGGAAAATCACCGGGCGGCGGCGCGGGCTTCCTCGCAACAATTGCAAACGCGCCAGGCCGAACGCTGGCTGCTTTGCCTGCCGCTTTACCACATCGGCGGCATGTCCATTTTATTTCGCGCCTGCTTCGATGGGCTGACGGTGATTTTGCAGGAACGCTTCGAGCCGGAAAAAACAGCCCGGCTGCTGGAACAACACTCCGCCAATTTGGTTTCGCTCGTGCCGACCATGCTCTACCGGCTGCTGCCCCGGCTCGAGGGCGCGATTCCGGCCTCGCTGCGACTCATCCTGCTGGGTGGCGCCGCCGCCTCGCCGGAACTGATTCAAAAAGCCCTCGCCTTAAATCTGCCACTGGCGGCAACGTACGGGCTGACGGAAGCCTGTTCGCAAGTCGCCACCGCCCTGCCGCCAACCCTGCGCCGCAAACCCGGCTGCGCGGGCGCGCCCCTGCCGGGCGTCAAATTGCGAATTACAGACTCAGACGGAAATTCGCTGCCCGCCGGACAGGTTGGCGAAATTGTGGTGCGCGGCCCGGCGCTGATGCGCGGCTACCTCGGCCAGCCGCCGCTGACGGGCGAACTTTTCACCGGCGACCTCGGCGCGCTGGACGAAGAGGGCGACTTGTGGGTTTTCACCCGCCGCAGCGATTTAATCCTCAGCGGCGGCGAAAACGTCTACCCCGAGGAAGTGGAGCGCGCGCTGCTGACTCACCCCGCCATCCGCGAAGCCGCTGTCTTCGGCCTGCCCGACCCGGAATGGGGCCAACTTGTGGCCGCCGCCCTGGTGACGGATGCGCCGCTGACGGCGCCCAGCCTGCAGGCGTTTTTGCGCCCGCTCCTGGCCGGGTACAAAATTCCGCGCCAAATTCATTTTGTTGACGAACTGCCGCGCACCGCCTCCGGCAAACTCAAACGCGCTGATGTGGCGCATGCCTTTGGCTTGCGCGAAAAACCATGACAACCTCTCCCATTTCGCTTTCTAAAACCGTGCAAGTTGGCGGCGGCAGCCTTTTACTGATGGCTGGCCCCTGCTCCGTTGAAAGTTACCCGCAAACCCGCGCAGTCGCCCAAACCATGCGCGCGCTGGGGCTTTCCGTTTTGCGCGGCGGAGCGTTCAAACCGCGCACCTCGCCCAATTCCTTCCAGGGGTTGGGGCTGGAAGGGCTGAAAATTTTACGCCAGGTGGCCGATGAATTTGGCCTGCTGGTCATTTCTGAGGCGCTCGGCGTGGAGCAGCTGCCGCTGGTCGCCGAATACAGCGACATCATTCAAATTGGCAGCCGCAACATGCAGCATTTTCCCCTGCTCTGGGCGGCTGGCGAACAGCCCAAAGCGGTGCTGCTCAAACGCGGATTCATGTCCACCATCGCCGAATGGCTGGCGGCGGCAGAACACATCGCCTCACGCGGCAACCCAAACATTATCCTGTGCGAGCGCGGCATTCGCAGTTTTGACCCCTCCACCCGCAACGTCCTGGACGTGACCGCCATCGCCTACATTAAACAAAACACACCCTTCCCCATCCTGGCCGACCCAAGCCACGCCACAGGCCGCGCCGATTTGGTGCCCGCCGCCGCCCGCGCCGCACTCGCCGCCGGAGCCGATGGATTAATCGTCGAAGTTCACCCCAACCCCGCCGCCGCGCTTTCAGACGGCGACCAATCCCTGCCGCTGGCGGCTCTGCCCGCCTTCGTCAACGAAATGCGCCACCTCTCCAGCGCGCTCGGACACCCCCTGGTCTGACGCGCCCGCCCATGCTGACCCTCGGCAGCCCACAAAACCCAACGCTCGTCTTTTTACACGGCTTTCTCGGCAGCCGCGCCAGCTGGCGCCCGATTGCCGAGCGCCTCAGCCACGCCTACTTTTGCCTCCTGCCCGACCTGCCAGGGCACGGAGAAAACCTGTGGGCGCTGGACGCCCCGCTCAACTTCGAGATTCTGAACGACTGGCTTTTCCGCCTGCTGGATGATTTTTCCGCGCCGAAAATTCACCTCGCCGGATATTCGCTCGGCGGACGCGCCGCGCTGAATTTTGCCTGCCGCTACCCGCAGCGGATTCTGACCCTGACGCTGGAATCCAGCAGCCCCGGCCTGCCCGGCCCCGCCGAGCGCGCCCTGCGTCTGGAGCAAGATTCAGCCCGCGCCGGGGCGATTCTGCGCGAGGGCCTGCCCGCCTTCCTCGAAAACTGGTACGCCATGCCACTCTTCGCCAGCCTGCAAAACCGCCCGGCGCTGCTGGCCGCGCTCAAAAAATCCGCCGCGCAAAATGACCCGCGCCAGATGGCAAAAATCATCCACGACCTGAGCCCCGGCCTGCAAACGCCGCTGTGGCAGGAACTGCCCGGTCTGACATTTCCGGTTTTGCTCCTGGCTGGTCAAAAAGATGAAAAATATGCCCGGCTGGCCCCGCAAATGGCGGCGCGCCTGCCCGGCGCCACGCTAAAAATTATCGCCGGAGCCGGTCACAACCTGCACGCCGAAAAACCCCAGGCCGTGCTGAAAGCCTTGAAAAATGCGCTCGGAGTATAATTTCGCCATGAAAAAATCCCCCTTTTTCCTTTCCCTTGGAACAATCTCGCTCGACCCGCTGGGTGAAATTTGGGTCGCCGCCAGCCCCAACGGGTTGGTTGCGCTGGAATTTCCCACCACGCGCGAGAAATTCAGCGCGGGACTGATCGCCCGTTTTGGCGCGCAGTTGGAATTTGCTCCGCAAAATTTCGCCGCCGCGCTGGAACAACTCCGCGAATACCTGGCCGCTGCCCGCCGCGAATTTTCCCTGCCGATTGACTGGGGCAGAATGGGCGTCTTTCAGCAGGCGGCGCTGCGCGAAACGCTAAAAATTCCCTACGGCCAGACCCGCAGCTACGGCGAACTGGCCGCCACGCTGGGAAAGCCGCGCGCCGCCCGCGCCGTTGGCCGCGCCGAAGCGACCAATCCCCTGCCGCTGATAATTCCCTGTCACCGCGTGCTGGGCGCGGATGGCGGCCTGCATGGCTACGGCGCGGGCGAAGGCCTGCCCACCAAAACCTGGCTCTTGAATTTGGAACGGACCCACGCTTAATATGACCATCACCCACCACTTTCCGCGCGGATTTTTATGGGGAACAGCCACCGCCTCCCATCAGGTGGAGGGCGGCAACACCAACAATAACTGGTACGCCTGGGAACAGGCCGGTCACACCCGCGAGAAAAGCGGCCTGGCCTGCGACTGGTGGGGCGGACGCTGGAAGGAAGACATGGAGCGCGCCGCCGAAAGCGGCCAAAACACCCATCGTTTTTCCATCGAATGGAGCCGCGTCCAGCCGGAAGCGGGGCGTTGGGATGAAGCCGCCATTGAAAAATATCGCAGCATGGCGCGCGGCATGGTCGAGCGCGGGCTCAAGCCGCTGGTGACGCTGCACCACTTCAGCGACCCGCTCTGGCTCTACCAACAATGCGGCTGGGAAACAGATTTCGTTTTACCCCATTTTGAAAAATTCACCCGAAAAATGGCGGAAGCCCTCAAAGAATACGTTGGCGATTGGGTGACAATTAATGAACCCAACGTCTACGCGCTCAACGGCTACCTCGCCGGAGATTTTCCCACTTGCGAGCAGGGACACAAGGGCCTGGACGTGGCGCTGAAGGTTCTGGCGAACATGCTGCGCGGCCACGCGCTGGCCTACCGCGCCCTGCACGAGATTCAGCCCGAAGCGCGAGTCGGCTACGCCCTGCACTATCGCCCGATGGTGGCCGCGCGCCCCTGGTTTCCGCTGGACGCGCTGGCGCGGAAAATTCAATATGACGGCATCAACCTGGCTTTTCCCAGCGCCCTCCGCAGCGGCGTAATGCAATCGCCGCTGGGCCGGGTCAACGTGCCAGAAGCGCGGGGACTGCAGGATTTTGTCGGCCTGAATTATTACGCGGTGGATACGGTGAAATTTGATTTGTCGGCCCGCAAGGAATTGTTTGGCCGCCGCTACTACCCCGCTGATTCTGATTTGAGCGCCGGGAAATTCATTGCCAATATTCCGACTGGCCTGTTCGACTCGGTGCGCTGGGCGGCGGAAACTTTTCCAGGCACGCCGATTCTCATCACCGAAAATGGCGTGGAAGACGCCGATGACAGCCTGCGCCCGCGTTACCTGGCGCAGCATTTGCAGCAGTTGTGGCGGGCGGTCAATTTCAACTATCCAGTGAAAGGCTACTACCACTGGTCGCTGGTGGATAATTTTGAGTGGGAACGCGGTTGGAGCCAGCGTTTTGGCCTGTGGGGGCTGGATGTGGAAACCCAGGCGCGCATCCGCCGCCCCAGCGTGGATTTGTACGCCGAAATTTGCCGCGAAAATGGGATTTCGGACGATATGGTGAAAAAATATTGCCCCGACGTGTTGGAGAAGATGTTTCCGGGCGCTCAGTAACGCCCGACCGAGGCGTCCACCTGGCGGGCGTAGGCGTCAATGCCGCCCGCCAGCGAGCGCACGTTTTGCCAGCCGAGGCCTTTCAGCCATT
>JAVHNW010000064.1:0-1154 GCA_036169755.1 bacterium
GGAGCGGCAGGTAAGGCCATTTTTGAGCAGGGCGCCGTGCAGGCTGGCCGGGTCATTTTTTTGCGCGGCAATCTCAACGTGGCAGTCGAGGCAGGCCGCGTCCATGGCTTTGCCGGTGAATAATCCGGGGTGACACAGCCCACAGTTGGTAATTTCGCTGTGAGAAAAAACGCCACCCAGGGCGACATCGCCCCGTTTGGCGTTCAGGCTACCAGCGGAGAAGAAAGCGCTGCCGCTGAAGTACAGGCTGAGGGCGATGACGACCATCGTCACCAGCGCAGACAAAATTGCCAGCGGCGTCATACATCCGAGTTGTTTTTGGGAGTTCATTTTTCCCCCGCGTTATTTCAAGAAAGTGGCGTAGTAGAGCGCCCCCATGATGTGAACGATGGCCGAGGTAAAGAGCGCCATGCCAATTGGAATGTGAATCGTGTGCCAGAGCGCCATCAGGCGGCGGGCGTTGGCCAGCGTCCCGGCCTGCATTTGACCAATCAACCCCGCGTCTTCAATGCCATCGGCGGTGCGCGGAATGCGGGTGAAAATATAGCGTCCGATGAATCCACTGAAGACGATGACCGCTGTCAGCAGGCTGGTGGCGCCCGCCAGGCCGTTAAATTTCCAGGAGGAGTGCAGCAAAACCATGTACGGGCCAACAATGCCGGTGAAAATGTGAAACTGCAGCCAGTCCGACATGCGCCCCCAGCGCGCCGAGCGGCTGCGCTTGCGCAGCGAGTACATCGTCTCGGTGGCAAGCATGAAGAGGAAGCCGACAACTCCCAGCGTGTGGCCGTAAAAACTGCCAGCGGCGGGGATTTCTTGGGTGAAATATAAAACGGCGGCATAAATTGCCGTAATAAAGAGCATAGCTAACAATGCCAGCCAGAGTTCCCTCGCGGTACGAAGCATAAATCATCCCTCCCAAACAAAAAATTAAACGGCCAGCCCCGACCAAAAATGAGCCAAAATATCGGCCAGCGGCGCGTTTTTTTCCAGCAGGCGTTCACGGATGGGGCCAATGTCTATTTTTTCGCGCACCATCGTTTGCAGCGGCGTGGATAATTTTTGGTCGCCCATCACGATGGCTCCCAAAATGTGCTTGTCGCCAATCATCAGGCGCAGGCGGTTGATTTCAAAACCGCTCTGGGTGATGATGG
>JAVHNW010000065.1:0-5720 GCA_036169755.1 bacterium
CAGGTCAAGATCGTTCACCGTCAGACCGGCGCGCCGCAGGGCTTTTTGCGTGGAGGGGATCGGCCCCAGCCCCATCGTGCGCGGCTCGACACCCGCCGCCGCCATGGAGACGATGCGCGCCAGCGGAGTCAGCCCCAGGGCGCGGGCTTTGCTGGCGCTCATCAGCAGGAGCGCTGCCGCGCCATCGTTCAGCCCGGAGGAATTGCCAGCGGTGACGGTTCCGCCTTCTTTTTTGAAGGCTGGTTTCAGCCGCGCCAGGCTTTCCGGCGTGGTGTCGCGGCGCGGACGCTCGTCTGCCGTCACCAGGGTGGGGTCGCCTTTTTTTTGTGGCACAGGCACCGGCAAAATTTCCGGGGCGAAGCGCCCAGAGTCTTGCGCGGCGATGGCGCGTTGGTGCGACAGAGCGGCGAAGGCGTCCTGTTTTTCACGAGTCAGGTGCGGGCGCAGGGCGGCGATATTTTCGGCGGTTTCGCCCATCGAGTCGGTGCCGTACAAATCCTTCATCTGCGGGTTGGGGTAGCGCCAGCCGAGGGCGGTGTCGTAGGCGGTGAGATTGCCAAATGGGTAGCCGCTTTCGGCTTTGGGCAGCGAGTAGGGCGCGCGCGACATGGACTCGACTCCGCCCGCCAGGTAGATTTCCCCGTCTCCGGCGCGGATGGCGCGCGCGGCCAGGTTGACCGCCGCCAGGCTGGAGGCGCACAGCCGGTTGATGGTGACGCCCGGTACGCTGTGAGGGATTCCCGCCAGCAGCAGGCTCATGCGCGCGATGTTGCGATTATCTTCTCCGGCCTGGTTGGCGCAGCCGAAGTAGACTTCTTCAATTTCTGACGGGTCAAAGGCGTTGCGCGACAGCAGTTTTTTGATGACCTGCGCTGCCAAATCATCCGGGCGGATTTTTGCCAGTGCGCCGCCCAGGGCGCCAATCGGCGTGCGTAAAGCGTCCACAAGTACAACTTCGCTCATTGAGGCTCCTTAAACAAAAAGATGGAGGCATTTTACCTCCATCTTGTCTTTACTTTTCTTTGCCCTGTAAACCCTGCCGCTCACGGGCAGAGCGGATGAAATCGCGGATGATTTGTTGGTCGTGCAGTTTTCCGCCGCCGATGATGTTGTAGCCTGGGGCCCAAAAATCATCGGACAGATTTTCTTTTTTGATGCGGGGAAATTCTTCAAAAATTTTTTCCGAAGTGTGCTGGCGCAGCAGACGGATGATTTGACCGGGCGCGGTGGCGGGCGGCACGTTGACCACCCACTGCAAATAATCGGGCCGAATGGTCAAATGTTCCAGCCGCCAGCCAAAGGCGATGCAAATCTTCGGCACCCAGGTTTCCAGCTGCGCCGCCAGGTCGCCAATCAGATGATGGTGTTGAAAGCGCGGCACCAGCAGGCAGGCGTAGTTCAGGTTATACATGCCCGCCGAGCTCGATTCGAGTACCAGCCGCTGAGCAACTTCCGTTACCGATTGCGGGCGGGTTTCGATGATGGATTGAGGGTCGCCTTTGGGTTTTTGGGCGCGAGTTTCTTCCAACTCTGGCGCGGGAGTTTTGCGCTGGGCGCGGGTTGCCTCCAGCGCCGGAACGATGAAATTTTCCTGCCGCCGAATGGGCGGGGAACTTTCGCGGCTGAATTCCTGTGGAATGACCATTGCTTTGGGAGCGGGAGGCGGCTCGGTGGCGGGTTCATCCACCGCGCGCCGATTCGGTGCTGGGGCGGGCGCCTGCTCCCAGGGGAAGGAAACGCTGCGCGCCGCGGCGGCCTGTTTCTGCGGGATGGGCGGCGGAACTTCGCCCAGTAATTGTTGAATCGGCAGCAGTTCTTCTTCTTCCTCTTCGGACGCGGCGCTTTCGTTCAAACTCATCCGGCTGGTGGCTTCGGGCGGAACTTCGGCCAGAGAGCGCACCAACTGTCCGGCCTGGGCGCGGATGGCGCTGAGGGGGGTTTCGGCGTCAAAAACCAGCGCCAGCGCCATCGCGCTGGTCAGGTGACGGGCGTAAAGCATGTGCTGCGATTCGGTGGCTTCGAGCCGAATGAATTTGAGCAGGTCGTTGCGCGAGTCGGCGTCCCAATATTTTTGCATGGATTGCGCCAATTCTTGCGCCGCCTCGCGGGAAAGATGACCAGAATAGGCCCATAATTCGTTTTTGTGGGTAATCAGCGCCGCCTGCGCGGAAGATTCAACCGTCAGGCGCGTTAAATGACGCGCGGCGCGGTTGACATCTTTCAGCCAGTCGAGGTTGGCGGGTTCGGTGGAGGAAAGCGCCAGGGTTTCCAGCAGGCTTTTGAGTTTGGGCAGGGCAATCGGTTTGTGAAGCGTCCCGCGCAGGGGCAGGCCCTTCAGGGTGACGCTTTCGCCGGGGCGCAGCACCAAAATCAGCGAGATTTCTTTGCTTACCTGGCGCAGGCCGTGTCCAAGTTCTTGCGGCGCCAGGTCTATATCGCCCAGTTCTGAATCTAGCAGGACAACGCAAATTGGATTTTGCCGCACATAGCGGATGGCTTCCGAAAAATCGGTGGTGGTGTGTACGCTGAAGTTGGGCAGCGCCTGGTTAATCAGGTCGCCCAGGCTTTTTTGTGGGGATAGGACTAAAAGGGGGGTTGGCATATCGTAGCAAGTCTATCATGCCCGCTGAGGTGATACAAGATATTAATCTGCCAAAAGGGTTTCAATTTCACAACAAACAGAGCCTTGCTGGCTGCCCCTTCTGCGCGGGAAAATAGGCGGCTGGCGGCAGTTTTGCCAGCAGCTGAATTTGATACAATAGCGCGCATGTCTACCGCCCCTTCATCTCCGCTTTCTCATGTCCTCGAAAATCGTTTTGTGCGCCTGGAAGTGCTGGTCAACGCGCCGCGCATTTTGCGTTTTTCGGCTTTTGGCGGCAAAAATTTATTTGCCGACCTGGGCGATTTTGCCATTTCGACCCCGCGTGGTGATTTTTTCCTGCGCGGCGGGCACCGCCTTTGGCACGCGCCCGAAGCCATGCCGCGCAGCTACATGCCCGAATCTGCGGCCAGTTTCAGCCTCATTCCGGGCGGCGCGCGGCTCGACTGCCCGCCCGAACCCTGGACGCAAATTTCCAAAAGCCTGGAACTGACGCTCAACCCGCAGCGCGCGCAGCTGCTTGTGCGCCACGAACTGCGCAACGAAAGCCCCTGGGCGGTGGAATTGGCGCCCTGGGCGCTGACCATGTTCCGGCTGGGCGGTGTCGGCATTTTTCCCCAGGCGCAGGGCCGCGCGGATGAGGCGGGCTTGCTGCCCAATCGTCACCTCACGCTCTGGCCCTATACGCGCATCCACGACCCGCGCCTGACTCTGCGGGATGATTTTCTCCTGCTGCGCGCCGACCCACTTCCGGCGCAGTCGCCCGCCGTCAAACTGGGCTATTTCAACCCGCATGGCTGGATGGCTTACTGGCTGGAGGGCGTGCTTTTCGTCAAGCGTTTTGCCCCACTGCCGGGCGCGATTTTCCCGGACGGCGGCTGCAATACAGAGACCTACGCCAACCATCAATTTATTGAACTCGAAAGTTTGGGAGCGCTGACGCGGCTGGAGCCGGGCGCCAGCCTGGAGCATGTCGAAAGCTGGGAAGTCTACCCGGCCCTGGACCCGGCTCTCATCCCCGCTGAAATTGCCCGGCTGCTGGAACGCGCCCCATGAGCAGGCCGCCTTCCGCCTCTTTTTGGGCCGGTCTGCGCGATGAACTGCCCATCCTGCTGGGGGTGATTCCGTTTGGCCTGATTTACGGCATTTTGGCGCTCAGCGCCGGGCTGCCTCCGCTCGATGCGCAGGCCATGTCGGCGCTGGTTTTTGCCGGGGCCTCGCAGTTTATGCTGGTCGAACTGCTGCGGGCCGGAACTCCGGCGCTGGTGATTGTGCTGACGGTTTTCGTCATCAATTTGCGTCACGCGCTTTACAGCGCCACCCTGGCGCCCTACGTTAAAAACCTGCCGCTGCGCTGGAAAGGTCTGCTGGCCTATTTGCTGACAGATGAAGCCTTTGCGGTTGGAATTTTAAACTATCAGCGCCAGGGCGTGACCCCTGCCGGACACTGGTACTTTTTCGGCGCCGGGCTGGCGCTGTGGGCCTCGTGGCAGCTCAGCACCGCCGCGGGGATTTTCCTCGGGGCGCAAATTCCCGCCGCCTGGGGGCTGGATTTCAGCCTGCCGCTGACTTTTATCGCGCTGGTGATGCCCTCGCTCAAAGAACGCGCCGGGGTGGCGACGGCTTTTTCGGCCAGCCTGGCGGCGCTGCTGCTGATCAATTTACCCTTCAAGTTGGGGCTGATTTTTGCCACCCTGCTGGCGCTGATGGTTGGCCTGCTGCTGGAAAAAAGGGAAAACACATGAACCTGTGGCTGATTATGCTGATGGGCGGCCTGCTCACTTTTTTGACCCGCCTTTCATTCATCGTCCTGCTGGAAAAAGCCAAACTTCCGCCCGCCTTCGAGCGCGCGCTGCGCCTGGTGCCGATTGCCGCGCTGAGCGCCATCATCGCGCCGCAGCTGGCCTATTACCACGACTCTTTGCTGATTTCGCCGACCAACCCGCGCCTGCTGGCCGGGATTCTTGCCTCGCTGGTGGCCTATCGCACCAAAAATGTAGTTGCTACCATTTTGGTGGGCATGGCCGCCTTTTGGGCGCTGGAATTTTTCCTGAAAACCCAGCCGCTGGGCGGATGAACGTCAGCCGCCGCCGCAAAAAAAGCCCCCATTGCGGGGGCTTTTTTGCGCTCAGCGCTTCAGCGTGCGGTATTTGACTCGCGTGGGTTTGACATCCTTGCCGTAGCGGGCTTTGTAATCTTCTTCATAATCGCTCCAATTGCCCAGGAACAGCCGCGCCTGGCTGTCGCCCTCGAAGGCCAAAATATGCGTGCAGATGCGGTCGAGAAACCAGCGGTCGTGGCTGACCACCAGCGCGCACCCGGCGAAATTTTCCAGCGCCTCTTCCAGCGCTCGCAGGGTATTCACGTCCAGGTCGTTGGTCGGCTCGTCGAGCAGGATGACGTTGGCGCCTTCCTTGAGCGTTTTGGCGAGATGTACACGGTTGCGCTCGCCGCCCGAAAGCACGCCGATTTTTTTCTGCTGGTCGGCCCCGGCAAAATTGAACGAGGAACAGTAGCCGCGCGCGTTAATTTTTCGCTTGCCCAGTTCCAGCGTTTCGGCCCCGCCGGAAATTTCCTCGTAGACAGTTTTTTCGGCATCGAGGCTGCGATTTTGGTCAGCGTAGGCCAGTTTTACGGTTTCACCAATGCGGATGTCGCCGCTGTCGGGTTTCTCTTGCCCGATAATCATTTTCAGCAGGGTGGTTTTTCCCGCTCCATTCGGGCCGACCACGCCCACAATCGAGCCGGGTTCAATCGCTGCCGAAAAATTTTCCAAAATGAGCCGGTCGCCATAATTTTTGCTGACGCCATTTAACTGAATGACGACCTCGCCCAGGCGTGGGCCGGGCGGCAGATAAATTTCCAGGTCTTCGCGGCGCGCCTCCATTTCCTGGCTGAGCAGGGATTCGTAGGCGGTGACGCGCGCCTGGCCTTTGGATTGGCGCGCCTTGGGCGACATGTGAATCCATTCCAACTCGCGCTCCAGGGTTTTCTGGCGCTTCGATTCGGATTTTTCCTCCAGGCGGATGCGTTCCTGCTTTTGCTCCAGCCACGAGGAGTAATTGCCCTTCCAGGGGATGCCGTAGCCGCGGTCGAGTTCCAAAATCCAACCGGCGACATT
>JAVHNW010000066.1:0-1146 GCA_036169755.1 bacterium
ATGGGGCCGGGCGATGCGCTGCGGGCGGTGAAACTGCTTCAGCCGAAGTACGTCATCCCGATTCACTTTTCCACCTGGGGGCTGATTCAGCAGGACGCCAGCGCCTGGGCGGCGCAGGTCACGCGCGAGACCGGGGCGCAGGCGCGAGTCCTGGCTCCCGGCCAAACGTTTGAGTTTTGAGCCGCCCGCTGCTTTATAATCGGCGCGTTGACGCCTTTTTTACGAGGAAAATATGCTCATCATCATCAGCGATTTACATCTTGGAGACGGCAGCTGCGGCAAATCCATCTCGCCGGGCGCGTTTTATTTGTTTGCCGACCGGCTGCGCGAAACGGCCTATCACGCTTCATGGCGGGTGGATAATATTTACCGCCCGATTGAGGGCGTTGACCTGGTGCTGATGGGCGACATTCTCGACCCGCAGCATTCCACCCGCTGGTTGGACGCTTTGCCCGGCGACCCAAACTACATCCGCCCCTGGAGTGACCCGCAAAACCCGCGCTACGCCGAAAAATTGGCCGAGGTGACCCGCGCCATGCTCGACCACAACGCTGAGGGAATTTCTGTGCTGCGTCAATGCGCCCAGGGAAAAACGATTCACATTCCTCCCGCCGATGCGCGCGGAAGGCCCGACTACGCTTCAGAGGAACAAATCTCCCTGCCGGTGCGCGTCCACTACATGGTTGGCAATCACGACTGGCACTATCGCCTGCCCGGCGCGGCCTTTGACGCCATCCGCCAGGAAATCATCGCCGCCTTTGGGCTGTCGAACCGCGCCGCGCCCTTCCCCTGGGAACTGGAGGAGGATGAGGCGCTGTTGGATGTTTTTAACCGCCACCAGGCCTACGGGCGGCACGGCGATGTGTACGATAAATTTAATTTTGACCATGAAAAAGGCCGCAACGCCGCCACCCTGGGCGATGTCTTCGCCATGGAAATGCTCAACCGCTATCCGCTGGAAGTGGAGCGCAAATTGGGCGGAGCCCTGCCGCTGCCCCTGGCAGACAGCCTGCGCAAACTGACCAATGTCCGCCCGGCGCTGGCGACACCGCTGTGGATTAGCGGGCAAATCCGTCAATACTCCAGCAGCAAATCACTGGAAAGCGAACTCAAAACTATTTGGGATAACCTGGGCCGCGAACTGCT
>JAVHNW010000067.1:0-5705 GCA_036169755.1 bacterium
TCGAAATCCAGGTTTTTGGCGACCAACACGGCCACCTCGTCCACCTCTTCGAGCGCGAATGCTCCGTTCAGCGCCGCCATCAAAAAATCATTGAAGAAAGCCCATCGCCGCTGCTGACGCCCGAAATCCGCGCAGCCATGGGCCAGGCCGCCCTTCAGGCCGCGCGCGCCGTCAACTATTTCAGCGCCGGAACGGTGGAATTTATCTTCGACCCGGCCTCGTCCGCCTTCCATTTTTTGGAAATGAACACCCGCCTGCAAGTCGAACACCCCGTCACCGAAGCCGTCACCGGGCTGGATTTGGTTCAGTGGCAAATCCGCGTGGCGGCGGGAGAGCCGTTCCCCTACGCGCAAAGCGAACTGCGTCAGCAGGGGCACGCCATCGAATGCCGCCTCTACGCCGAAGACGAAAATTTTCTACCCAGCGCCGGACGGCTGCTCAAAGTCATCGAGCCGACCAACGCCCGCGTAGATTCGGGCATCGAAACGGGCAGCGAAGTCAGCCCATTTTACGATTCCATGCTGGCAAAAATCATCGTCCACGCCGCAACGCGCCCGGCGGCCATCGAAAAAATGCGCGCCGCCCTGGCGCAGACCGTCATTCACGGCGTTGCCACCAATCTCGACTTCCTGCAAGATTTGCTGGCCCGCCCCGAATTTGCGCGTGGAGAAATTCACACCGGCTGGGTCGAAACCGACTTTCAGTGGAAACCCACCCCGCCGCCCGCCGAATTGGGAAAAATGGCCGCCCTGGCGCTGAGCGCCCCCGCAGCGGGCGAGGCCGCCCCGGCTGACCCCTGGCAGAATCCTGCCGGATTCCGTCTCGGCGCTCCGGCGGGTTTTTCCCTGCCGAAAAATTGGCGGCAGACCATCGTCGTCAGCCAGGAAAGTGAGCGCAGCTGGGTCAGCTGGCAGGGGCGCAGCTGGGCGCTGGAAAATAAGCGCAGCGGGACGCACAGCGACGCGGCGAACGGCGAACTGCGCGCGCCCATGCCGGGCGCCATCCGCGCCGTGTTGATTCAGCCCGGCGAGCGCATACAAAAAGGCCAGACGCTGCTGATTTTGGAAGCCATGAAAATGGAACTCAAACTTTCCGCCCCCTTCGACGGCCTGGTGGAAAGCCTCTCCGCCACAGTCGGCCAAAGCGTGGAGCGCGGCCAAACTCTGGCAAAAATAAGCGCGGGTTAAATTTGGCGTGGGGCCAGGCCCACCATCATTCCCATTCCTGTTTCATGAGCAGGAAAAAGGCGCGCACCACCTCCGGGTCAAACAAAATCTCACAATTCTGACGCAGATAGGCGAATGTCTGCGCCGGGCCGCTGGCTTCGTGATACGGTCGCGAGTTGGTCAGCGCGTCCCACACATCCACCACGGCAAAAATACGCGCGCCCAGCGGAATATCCGTACCCTTCAGCCCGCCCGGATAGCCGCTGCCGTCCCAGCGTTCATGATGATAATGGGGAATTTCCAGCGCCGGGCGCAAAAAGGGAATGGGGAAAAGCAGGTCGTAGGCAAACCCAGGATGTTTGCGCACAACCTCCCATTCGGCCTCAGTCAGCGGCCCTTTTTTGTTCAGAATCGCATCGGGAATGCCAATTTTCCCAATATCATGCAGCAGCGCCCCGCGCCGCAGGTGAACAATTTGGACGCGCGGCACATTCATAAACTCGGCCAGGCGCACGGTCAGATTGGTGACGCGCTGCGTATGGCCCTCCGTTTCGTAATCGCGCAGTTCGAGCGCCTTCGACCAGCCTTCCAGGGTCAGGTCATAGGTCAGGGAAAGTTCGGCGTTGGTATGCTGCAGGCTGTGGAACAGGGTGAAATTATCCATGGCGAGCGCCGCCTGGCTGGCGACAGTTTGCGCCAATTCCCACCATTCCGAATCTGGGGCCGGGTTGGCGTGGTGGAAAATTTCCAGCACGCCGCGCGCGCTGCCTTTGGCAATCAGCGGCAGGGCGGCGTAACTCTGATAATTTTCCCTGGCCAGTTCCTGGCAGGCGGGAAAATTTTTCAGGTACGCGGGAAAGTCTCGGCGGTGAATGATTTCGGTTTTGAGAATTGCATCGGCGGCAATATCCTCCAGCACCGGAAAACTGCCAAAAGTGGAGTAGGCCTGCAATCCGTGGCGCGCCAAAATTTCCAGGCGCAGGGTGGTCGGGTCGTAGTGCAAAATCTCCACGCCGTCCGCGCCCAGCAGCCGCGCCGTCTGGCGGCAAATGCTCTCCATTACCACGCGCAGTTCCTGGCCGGATAAAATCGTCTGGTCAATTTCGCGCAGCAGAGTCAATTGGCGCAGGGATTGTTCGATTTTTTGTTCACTCAATTTTTGGCGGGTGATGTCAATGTTGGCGCCAACGTAGCCGATGATTTTGCCAGCGGAGCGCACCGGCGCCTGAAAACTTTCCAGGTAATAGTGCTGGCCGTTTCGTTCCAGCGTCTGAATGCTGCGCACCGTTTCCCCGGCCAGCGCCCGCTGATTATTGCGGTGCCAGGCGGCCTTCAGCGCTTCCGGCTCATCCATTTCGTCCGCCGACTGACCGATGTGATTTCCCCAAATGGCCTGAGAAACCGGGTTTTGCAGCACGGTAGCGCCGCGCGCATCGGAGAGCCACAAATCGAAGGGAATGTTTTCAAAAATGGCGGTCAGCCGCGCCTGGCTTTCACGCAAGTCGTGCAAAACGCGGTCGCGTTCCATTTCCACTTCCAGGCGGCTGGCAAAAATTTGCACAATGCCGCGCGCAAATTCCGGGTCGGCGATGGGGCGGCGGTAGAGCGCCACCAAAATTCCGCTTGGAGCGCGCTGCGCCGTCCACAGCGGCATGCCCAGGTAGCCTTCCACGCGAAGGCGGCGCAGACCATCGTCCAGCGGAAATAATTCCGCCACCCCCGAGGGGTAACAGCACAGTTCGCGGTTGATGACGTTGGCGCAAGGCGCCCCCGCCAGGTCATATTCAAAATTGGGGGCAGACTCGCCGTCCATGCAAACCGCCATCGTGCGCACGCGCTGACTTTCCAGCAGGTATTCGCCGATGAAAACGATGTCGGCCTCCAGCGCCCCGGCCAGGTGAGTCGCCGCCGACTGGAAAAAAGCCTGCCCGATGCGCGTGGAAACTCCCTTTTCAATGGACTGCAGGGCACGCTCCAGCCGTTTTTGGCTGGTTTGGTCATAAATCAGCACCTGAAAAGCCGGCCTGCCGCCGTAAAACATGGGCACAGACGCCAGCTGCACATCAACCACGCTGCCATCGGGGCGCACTAATTTTTCATCGGCGGCTGGCACAGGCTCGCCACTGAGGGCCATGCGGGCAATGCGTTCGCTGACCAGCGCCCGCGATTCGGGATGAACAAATTGCATCATGGGTTGGCCGAGCAGCTGCTCTGGCGCCTCCGTCCCCAACAATTTGAGCACCGCCGGGTTGACAAAGGCGATTTTGCCATCCTGATGGATGGCAATCCCCACTGGAGAAAGCTCGACCAGCTGCCGGTAACGCGCCTCGCTGAGACGCAGGGCCGCGGCGGATTGCTCCTGCTCACGCAAAAAGCGCATCACCCGCCAGCCAGACCAGGCCACGCCCAAGACGCCCAGCACCCACAAAAAAGCATGGCCGAGAATATCCAGGGTAAGAACGCTGGTTTCTTCGCGCCAGGCCCAAAATCCCCAGGCATTAACCAGTGACCAACCCAGCAAAATCACCGTACTGGTCCAAATGACGCGGCGGCGGGTGCGGGCGAGGGAATTCATAGCGCGTTCCAGCGGGCGTAGACCGCGTGCGAAAGCAGGCGCTGCGCCGGGCCGCTTTCACGCGAAACCAATTCGCCTGCGTCAAAAGCACCACCAAAATCGGCCAACATTTCGGCCAGGCTTTGGTGCAGGTGAAGGGCCGAAGCGCGCACAGCGTACACCGTCAGCGCCACAAACAGAGGGCGCGGGGCAAGAATTTGGCGGCAGGCCGTCAGCAGCGTGGGCAAGGCTTTGTATACTTCCCAAATTTCCCCTTTGGGGCCGCGGCCAAACTTGGGCGGGTCGAGCAAAATGCCTTCATATTTTGCGCCGCGTCTGGCCTCGCGCTCCACAAATTTGAGGGCGTCATCCACAATCCAGCGGATGGGTTTGTCGTCCAGGCCAGAAAGCGCCTGGTTTTCGCGGCCCCAGCTCACCGATTTTTTGGAGGCGTCAATATGCGTCACCTGCGCCCCGGCGGCGGCGCAGGCCAGCGAGGCCAGGCCCGTGTAGCCGAACAGGTTGAGGACTTTCAGCGGACGGCGCGCCTGCGCAATCAGCCCGGCGTACCACTCCCAGTGGGCCGCCGTCTCCGGGAAAAGGCCGAGGTGGCGTCCGGGGGTGGTCATCACGCTGAAGCGCAGCGGCGCCTTCACAGCTTCCAGCGCGTAGCGCATTTCCCAACGTTCATCCACTTTCTTTTTCAGCATCCAGTGACCGCCGCTTTCCTCGCTGGTCGGCTGAAAAATTCCATGGACATCGCTCCAGGGCGCGGCGGGCAAACTTGTGCGCCACATGGCCTGCGCTTCGGGGCGCACAAAGTGATAGCGGCCAAAACGTTCCAACTTTAACCCATCGCCCGTATCCAATAATTCATACTCCTGCCAGCGGGGGGATTCGAGAAGAGAAAGATTCATCATTTATGCTCCGGGGCGGTAAAAAGGCAAACCTGAGACCTGCGGGAAAGAAGAAAAAACGACAAAAATGGCCCGGCCGAATGGCAAAAACATTGCAAATGCGCCGGCGCGTGGGAAAAAAGTACCAGTTCGCTTGAAAAGACTCCAACAATGATGTAGAATGAAAGCGTAAGTGGGAGAAAGTGGGACGAAGTGGAGCGCCGGGCGGCATGTCCGGCGTTCCGCTCATTAAAGGAGAAAGTAGAACGTATGTTCTTAGGGCAGTACCACCACACGCTGGACGAAAAAGGACGACTGACCATTCCGTCAGCCTTCCGCGAAGCGTTGGCTGGGGGCGCCTTTCTCTCACAGGGCTTCGACCGCAATCTGATGGTGATGACCGGCGTGTACTTTCAGCAAGTCTACGAGCGCATCAACGCCATGAGCATCACCGACCCCTCCGCACGCCTGCTGCGCCGCCTGCTGCTCTCCTCCGCCTACCCGGTGGAAGTGGACAAAGCGGGCCGCATCCTCCTGCCGCCAACCCTGCGCCAATTCATCGAAATCGGCGCGGAAGCGGTGGTGGTCGGCCAGGGCGAGTATTTTGAACTGTGGACGCCCGCCGAATGGACACTTCAAATGCAGGCGCTGCAAGACGTTGAAACCAACGCCGCGCGCTTCCAAGCGCTCGACCTTTCGGCGCGCGCCTGAACAAAATGGAAGCGCCGCACATCGCCGTCCTTTACAGTGAAATTATAACCGCCTTACAGCCCCGCGCCTCCGGCCAATATGTGGATGGTACGCTGGGCGCGGGCGGACACGCCGCCGGAATTTTGCAGGCCAGCGCGCCAGACGGACAGCTGCTCGGGCTCGACCTCGACCCGCAGGCGCTCGCAATCGCCCGACAACGATTGGCCCCTTTCGGCGGGCGCGCCCACCTGGCGCAGGCCTCCTACATCGAAATGGCGGCCCAGGCGAGCGCTCTCGGCTGGCAGGCGGTGGATGGAATTTTGCTCGACCTGGGCGTTTCATCCATGCAAATTAATACCCCCGCGCGCGGCTTTTCCTTTTTGGAGGACGGCCCGCTGG
>JAVHNW010000068.1:0-1142 GCA_036169755.1 bacterium
CATGTCACTTGTGGCTGACCCCAGCAATGACATAGGGTGATTTCCCCATAAAAAACTCCCCGCCGGATGGCGGGGAGCATCAAACGCGCTTGCGCTCTTTGGTTTTCAGGCCTGAATAATTCCCTTGCGGATGGCGTAGCGCACCAGTTCGGCGCGCGAGTGCAGGCTCAGTTTTCGCATGATATTTTCGCGGTGACGTTCCACCGTGCTGATGCTGATGACCAGTGTGTGGGCAATTTTGTCGTTGGAATCGCCTTCCGCCAGGTGAGCCAGTACTTCCTCCTCGCGCGCAGTCAGGGCGTTTTCCTCCCCGGCGCTGACGGCGCGCGGCTGGCCGAGGAAATCGCGCACCAGAAATTTTGCCAGTGAGGGGTACAGATACACTTCACCTTGCGCCACGGTGCGGATGGCGGTTAGCAGTTCTTCCGGCGCGGCGCGTTTGGGGACGTAGCCGCTGGCCCCGGCTTCCAGCATTTTGAAGAAATATTCCTCGTCCTCGTGAATGGTCAGCGCCAAAACAGCGGTGGCCGGACACAGGCGTTTAATCTCGCGCGTGGCGGCGATGCCGGACATGTCTGGCAGGCCGATATCCATCAGCGCGATGTTGGGCTGCAGCGACTGCGCCAGGGCAATCGCCTGGGCGCCGGTGGCAGCCTCGCCCGCAATTTCAATTTCTGGCTCGTTTTGCAACAACAGGCGCAGGCCAGAACGCACCACGGCGTGGTCATCCACCAGCAGCAGGCGCATCATGAGTTTTTATCTCCGTTTCTTTTTGCAGGTACGGAACCTGAACTTCGATCAGGGTGCCGCCGCCCGGCCAGGATTGCAGGAAAAACTTTCCGCCCAGCAGGTTGGCGCGTTCTTCCATGCCGATTAACCCCAGCGACGAGCGGCCGTGTTCGGCCCGCGCCTGATGAGCGTCGAATCCGCGCCCGTCATCGCGCACGCTGATGAAAATGGATTCGCGGCCAAACTCTAATCCAATGCGAACACGCCTGGCCTCGGCATGTTTAAGCACGTTGTTGAGCGCCTCCTGCGTTACGCGAAACAGGGCAATTTTGACGCTGGGCATAATTTCGCATTCTGTGCCGCGCACTTCCACCTGAAATTGCAGGCCGGAACGCTCATGCAGCAAATTGGCG
>JAVHNW010000069.1:0-1137 GCA_036169755.1 bacterium
CATCGCCAAGCTTGCCCGGCTTGCCCACCGTGTTCATCACCTCGCGCAGCAGGTCTTCATCTGCCAGGTTTTCCACATCCCGGCCCGGGAAACGCGCCAGATATTCGGCCTTGAATTCGTCAATTTCGGCAACCGCGATTTTCTTAAAGTCTGCGCTCATCGCCTCGCCCGATTCAAGCTGCTGGCTGTCAATCAGGATGGTGTTCGGGCGGGCGCTCCAGCGTCCATCCACTACATTGCTGAAGAGCGCCAGTTTTCCGGGGACAGGCACAACCGTTCCATCGGGCAGGGTCTTTTTCCAGCCCGAAATGTAATCAAAGACCAGTTTTGAAACATTGGTATTGCTGCAAACCACAATAAAGACCGGCGGCGTCAGGCCGTTTTCGCGCGCGGTTGTGTTTTTTTCCCAACGGGCGTAGTACTGCTCATAATTTCCATACAGACTTTGTAATGCTCCCTCCAACTCCACCGGCAAATTTGGGTCTTCTGCCAGTTTGTCTACGCCCCGCCCCTTTTTTGGCAGGCCGTCACGAACGCGAAGCCACAGGTCGCGGTAGGTGGGCTGTTCCCCGGTCATCGAATCATCCGCTACCGGTACTCGCGGCACTTTGACAATTCCGGCTTCGATGGCATCAATCAGCGAAAAATCCGAGACCACCCAGGGGAACAAGGTTCCTTCAGGATAGCCAGACCCGCGCAGGAAAAACGGGGTGGCCGAAAGGTCATAGACTACCTTCACCCCTAGTTTGGCTTTGACCGCCTCCAGGCCGCTAATCCAGACCCTGGCTTCTTCTTCTCGCTGTTCGGCTTCCTTGCGTTCATCGCCGCTTAGTTTTTCATCGTCTTCTTCTATTTTTCGGCGGTAGCAGTGATGCGCTTCATCATTGATGACAATGATATTTTTCTTGTTGCCCAATGCGCGACACACGCGCCGCACCATCTGGTCGGGGCTTTCGGTAAATGGGCTCATCGGGCCCTGTTTCAAAATATCCCTGGTCAATTTTCCGGTGGCAACTTTCTCGCGCGGTTTGAAGACATGGAAGTTGGTGATGACCATTTTGGCTTTGCCCAATTCGGGCAACATCTCCACCCGCACCAGGTCGTGCTGGCGGTAGTAGTTCTGCAGGTCATTGGGCA
>JAVHNW010000070.1:0-5610 GCA_036169755.1 bacterium
GGACGGGCACGCGGATGGTGCGTCCCTGGTCGGCGATGGCGCGGGTGATGGCCTGGCGAATCCACCAGGTGGCGTAGGTGGAAAATTTATGGCCGCGGCGGTAGTCAAATTTTTTGGTGGCGCGAATCAGGCCGATGTTGCCTTCCTGAATCAAGTCGAGAAAGGGGACGCCGCGCCCCATGTATTTTTTGGCGACTGAAATGACCAGGCGGCTGTTGGCGGTGATGAGATGTTCGCGCGCGGCCCAGCCGTCTTCGATGGTGGTGCGCAGTTCGCTGCGGCGGCGTGGGTTGACGTTGCCTTTGGCGAGTTCTTCGCGGGCGGTGCGTCCGCCTTCGATGCGCTGCGCCAGCCGGACTTCTTCGTCTGCGGTCAGCAGGGGGACGCGGCTGACTTCTTTCAGGTATAGGCCGATTGTGTCATCGGTGTCAATGTTTGCCAGGTAGTCGTCAATTGCCAGTTCGGGGCTGGCTTCAGCTTCGGTTTCTTCGGGGGTGGCGAGTTCGTCTTCGCTGGGTTCAACAGTGATTGAATCTTCGACAAAGGGAATTCCGGCGCTGAGCAGGGCGGCGAAGGCTTCTTCCAATTGCTCCACGTCTTGTTCGGCTTCGGGGAAGAAATGCAGAATGTCGTCGAGGGTGACGTAGGATTTTTGGCGCCCCAACTCAATCAGCCGGGCAACCGGCGAGTATTCTTCTTCTTCGATAATCAATAAATTTTCATCCATGCTTGGTTACTTCCTCCAAAAAAGGTCAAGTTCAGCATACTCTTTTTTGATAACGATTTCAACACGCAAAATTAGGGCGCGGGGCTGGGGGTAATTTCTGGTGTGGGTGTGAAAAGGTAGGGCGGGTTTTGCATCAGGCGCAGCAGTTCTTCGATTCCGGCTGAGTCGAGGATGACGATGGAGCCATCTGCCAGTTGGGCGTAGTATCCGCTGCCGATGACGGTGGCCTGCCCCAGCCGGAAGCGCAGTTCTGAACCGTCAGCGTAGAGCACGCTGACGGTGTGACTCGGCTGGTCGAGGCCGAAATCTGCCGGGTTACTGCCGCTTTCCAGGTGGCGCAGGATGTGGATGTTGCGCAGGCCGCCCGCCGCCGATTCGGCGAGGGTCGGGTCGGCGGGGAGGCTGTCGGCGTTGTCCAGCGTCAGCGTCCAGTTCTGACCGAGGGCCTGCAGGGTCATCCGGGGGCCGCCGCTGGCTTCGATTTGAATTTTGGCGAAGGCGGGCGCGAGCGGCCCGGCCAGAAATTCGGGCGCGGTGACGGGGGTGGCGGTTCCCATCACTTGGGCGCGGATGGGGCTGTCTGGTTGGTTGAGCAGCCAGTAGACGCCGCCGCTTAGAGCCAGCAGTATCAGCAAAATCAGGGTGGGGCGTTTCATCTCAGCCTCGCCGCCGGCGGGTGTACCAGGCTGAAAAACCGCCAAACAGCACAATCAGGGGCAGCAGGCAGAGTGAGATGACGATGATGCCAACCAGGCCGAGGGTGCTGGGCGGGGCGTACTGCCGGTCAACGCGGTCTTTGGGGGTCAGGTCAATCAGTTTGTCTTTTTTGGCGGCCCAGTCAATGGCGTTGATGAGCAGGTCGGCGTTGCCGGAGCTGTACAGGCTGTCGGTGGCGAGTTCGGTATCGCCAATCACCACCAGGCGGGCGCTGGTTTGGCTGTCTTCGGCGGCGGCGGCCAGGATGAGCGGGCCGGGGAGGTCGCTGTCATTCTGCTGGACAGATTGGTTTTGCAGGGAGGCCATGTCAGTTTCACCCCAGGCATTGGCCGAGCTGACTGCCAGCGGGGTGAGGCTGACGCTGGCGGGCGCCTCGCCGAGAGTCAAACTGCGCGCGGTGGGAAAGTAGGTGTAGACCCCGCGCAAGTTATTGGTGATGGGGTGATTGCCGTAGGCGAGCGGGTCGGAGGCGGCAAAACTGGCGGGCTGGACGTTGGGGTCAACCACCAAATCATCCGCAAAGCCAATGCCCCATTGCCCGGCGAGCGTGGTCAGCGGGTCGCTGGTTTCGCCGAAGGGGGCCAGGGCTTCCGGTTCTTTGAGAATGAGCAGCCCGCCGCCTCGCGCCAGATAATCCTGCAGCGATTTCATTTCTGCCGGGCTGAGGGCTTTTTTCGCACCGGCAATGATGACGGCGCTGGCATCGGCGGGGACAAGGCCGGTGGCGCGTAAGTCCAGCGGCAAGACGCTGTAATTTTTGGCTGTCAAGCCGCCGGAAAGGCTGGCGTAAGACGGGTCTTGCGGCGCTTGTGTGTCCACCTCGCCGTGACCGGTGACGAAGTAGATGACCCGCGCTTCGGGGTTGAGCAGGCGCAGCAGGCCCGACATCATTTCGTTTTCGGTGACGGTTTCGACCAGTTCGCGCTGTTCGCCCATCAGCAAAACGATGGAGGCGTCACGCTGAATGTTGTCGGCCTGGGCGGCTACTTTGTTCAGTTCCGGGTCAATAAATTCGTAGCTGAAATTTCCGGCGCTGTCGGCTTGGAGTTTTTCCAGCAGTTTTTGAGCGCTGTCTTTGTTGGCATTGGCGCTGAAGTAGGCGCGGGCGTGGACTGGCGCGGGCAGGCTTTGCAGGGTTTGGATGGTTTCTGGGGCTAGGGTGTTGCTTTTATCTTCGGTCAGGTCCCAGGTTTTTGGGTTTTGCGCGGCAATCATGTTGATGAAGATGAGAACACCGGCAAAGGCCAGCAGCATGATGAAGGCGTTGCTGCCGTACTGCGCCTGTCGCCCGGTGAGAAATTGGCGCACGCCATCGGGGTTGAGCAGCGCGGTCAGCGCCAGGCCGAGCGCAATCAGCGCGGCGGCGACCCAGGTGGCGCGGTCGAGCAGGGTTGGGTCGGGCAGGGTGACGATGGTTGCGGCGCTTAACCCACGCACCAGCAGGAGGATGAAAATGGTCAGCAGGGCCAGCCCGGCCAAAATCAGGCCAAGCGGGGCGTAACGGCGAAAGTCGCGGTTCATTAGCGCCACCTCCGAACTTCGATGGAAATTGTTCCGATGAAAAGCCCCAGGGCGGTCAGGCTGAGGTAGTAAACCACGCCGCTGAGGGAAATGATTCCGCTGTTGAAGTTGTCGTAAAACTGGGAACTCATGTCTAGGTAGCGGAAGATTTCGCCGCCGCTGGGTAGGATGTTGGCCGGGGCGCCGATCAGCCACCACAGGACGATGAACAAAACCAGCGTGCTGAAGAAGGCGGCAATCTGATTGCTGAAGATGGCCGAAATGCCAACTCCCAGCCCGAGGAAAGCCGCCGCCAGCAGGATGACGCCCAGGTAGGCGGCCAGCATGTGCAGCTGGTCAATGCCTGGGGTGACGAGGCGATTCATCAAAATGGGGAAAACCAGCGAGAAGGCGAGCAGCGTCAGGACGAAGAGGAAGGCTCCCAGCCACTTTCCGGCGATGAGTTCAAAATCGCGGACGGGGCCGGTCAGCAGCAGTTCCATCGTTCCCATGCGGATTTCATCTGCCACCAGGCGCATGGTGATGGCCGGGGTGGTCAGCAGCAGCAAAAAGGCCATCGGCCCGGTGACGATGCGGATGTCGGGGGCGGAGGAAAAGCCAAATTGGTTGAGCGACAGACTGCCGATGTTGATGATGAAAATCAGCCCGACAATGAAGAGAAACAGGAATCCGATGGTGTAAGCCACCGGGCTGATGAAGTACAGGTCAAACTCGCGTTTGGCAATGGTCCAAATATTGCGCATCGTTTACTCCGCTTCTTTCGGGGCATCTTCGCGGGTCAGTTCGAGGAAAATATCTTCCAGGCTGAGGCTGAGGGTACGCATTTCGAGCAAGTCGAAATTGGCAGCCAGCACGGCGCGCGCCACCTGCGGGCGGGGATCCTGCTGGCTTTCGTAGGAAAATTGCAGGCTGTCGGCGGCGAGCAGTTTGATTTCGCGCACGCCGGAAACGTTTTTCAGGCTTTCGGCCAGTTGGGCCGCTTCGCCGCGGATGGTAATCTGCGCCTGCTGCCCGCCCGCCAGGGTGGATTGCAGGTTGCCGGTGGTATCTTCCACGACAATTTTGCCCTTGTTGATAATCAGCACCCGGTCGCACAACTGCTGCGCTTCAGAAAGGATGTGCGTGGAAAGCAGCACTGTGTGTTCTTTGCCCACCTCGCGGATGACGTTGCGCACCTCGATGATTTGCGCCGGGTCGAGGCCGATGGTTGGCTCGTCCAAGATCAACACTTCGGGCTTGTGCAGCAGGGCCTGGGCCAGACCCACGCGCTGACGCATGCCCTTGGACAGATTGCCGATATACCCTTCGGCGCGTTCCAGCAGGCCGACTTTTTCCAGCGTCTCTTCCACGGCGGCTTCGGCTTTGGGTAAATGGCGCAGGTCGGCCATAAACTTCAAATAGCCAAAAACCGTCATGTCGGTGTAGAGCGGTACGGTTTCGGGTAGATAACCAACCCTTTTGCGGACTTCAAGCGAATCCTTCATGACATCGAAACCGGCGATGGTGGCGGTGCCGCTGGAAGCGGGCATGTAGCCGGTCAGAATGTGCATGGTGGTGGTTTTACCCGCCCCGTTGGGACCCAAAAAGCCGACAATTTCACCCGGCCTGGCCTCGAAATTCAGCTGGTCAATCGCCAGCCTGGCCCCGTAAGACTTGCTCAGGTCTGAAACTTGAATCATAGCCTACCTCGTTTTGAGAAATTGCGAAATTAAAGGCACAGCGGGCGCGGGGCCAGCGGTGCCAGAAGTTTTTTATGCCGCGTAAAACTATACATCAATCCCCAAACCAAAGTCAAGCGCTTTGACGAACTCTAATCCAGGGTTAAGAAATCTGCAATCTGAATGCGCTTTTCAAAATTCATTTGCTGAATTTAGGCAGCTTTTCTTGACAGTATCCCGTCGCTTATTGTACAATTTTATACAACCTTTTAGATGTTGAAGCGTGTCAAAAGATACCCGGCATCTAAAAATTTTTTTTCTGCGGGAGGAAAATACCTGATGATGCAAGGACTTACACAGTTTGAGCAGATTGCCATTTGGAGCGTATTGGGCATTGCGGTTTTGGGGCTGGCCTATGCCTGGTTCCTGCGCACTCAAATCATGCGCGAGGACAAAGGCAGCGCCAAGATGCAGGAAGTATGGGGCGCCATCCGTGATGGCGCAGACGCCTACCTGGGGCGGCAGTTACGCTCCATTCTTCCTCTGATTGGGGTGCTGACGGTGGCGCTGTTTTTCTCGGTTTACATCGTCCCCCCAACGCCGGAGGCTTCGGAACGCTTCCAGGGCATGGATGAGAACCAGGTTCGCTTTTGGATCGGTCTCGCCCGTGCCCTGGCTTTTATTATGGGCTCCTCCTTCTCGCTGACGGTGGGACAAATTGGGATGCGCATGGCCGTGCAGGGCAATGTGCGCGTGGCCTCCGCCTCGCGCCGTTCCTTCTCAGACGCGCTGCGCATCGCCTATCGCACCGGCACCATCACCGGCATGTTGACGGATGGCCTGGGATTATTTGGCGGCACCATCATTTTCATTATTTTGGGAAAAGCCGCGCCTGATGCGCTGCTTGGCTTCGGCTTCGGTGGTACGCTTCTGGCGCTGTTCATGCGTGTCGGCGGCGGCATCTTCACCAAAGCGGCGGATGTCGGC
>JAVHNW010000071.1:0-5604 GCA_036169755.1 bacterium
AAACCACCGCCTGGCTGGTTTCCAGCAAAATCGTTTGCTCATTAATGCGGGCGGCGATGGTGCGCTCCATGCGTGTCAAAACGCGGATGAGATGCCCGATTTGATCGGGGCGATTGGCCAGGCTGGCAAGTTTTTCCCGCTCGAAGAGGCTCACCGGCTGATTCTGGCCCATGCTCTCGCTGACGCGCGCCAGCCTTTCGATGGGTTGAATCACCCGCTGCGAGAGCGCCAGCCAGAACAGCAGCCCAACCGCCACAAAAAGGCCCAAAGTCAGCAGCGTAATTTGATGCAGGCTGATTTGTTCGGCAAAAGCCGCCGAAGTCGGGCGGCGCACAATCACACTCCAATTGGCGCTGGCGATGGGGGCGTAGGCGTAAAGATAATCTTCGCCGCCGCTGCTGCGTAAAATCAGGCTTTCCGATGCGCGCGAGGCATCGGGCAGTTCGGGAAATTCGGGGATGATTTCTTTGGCGGCCAGCAGCAGGTACTCTTCCTGCGGGTAGGCCACGATGTGACCGGTATGGTCAATGATGAAAATTTGGAAGCCTTCTTCGGGGCTGTGCGCCGCCAAAATTTCGCGCAGGGTTTTGCTGAGGCTTTCCATTTGGATATTGGCGGCCACCACGCCCAAAAAACGATCATCCGGCGTGTAGAGCGGCATGACCGCTGTGGCCACCACCTGATTGGTGGTGGGCGAGACGCGCCCCTCCGAAAAAAGTGGGGTCTTTTGGTTTTCGGCGCGCCGAAAATATTCTCGGTACGAAAAATCGCGTCCAACCGTGCTGACGGGGCCGGTTGGGTAGTGGTAGATCATCCACCCGGCGGCGTCCAGCCGGTAGATGAGTGAAACATCCAGCCGCGCCAGCGTCATCAGCGAGAAGATTTCATCCATGCCGCGCGGGTCGGCGCGGATGATGGCGGGTTGTTCGCCCAATTGGCGCACGGCGCTGAGCGCATTTTTGAGGGTGAATTCGGTTTCCTGGGCGATGGCACGCGAAAGCGCCAGGTCGCTGGCGATGACATCTTTTTGGATGCGTTCCCCGGCAACGCGGTCAAAAATAACCAGGCTGATGATGACGGGAAAAACCAGCAGCAGGTACAGCGCCCACAGTTGAATGCCGAGGTTGTTGCGAAAGGCTTTCATTTTTAACCTGGGAAAAACCAGTTGAGCGAATAGGCTCCGGCCAGCGCGAAGAGCGTCATCTTAATCAACTGCGCCAGCCAGACCGCCAGTAGAAAAGTGCGGAAGGGCATTTTGAGCGCTCCGGCGGCGATTCCGGCCACGTCGAAGGTGGGGTTGGGGATGACGCCCAGCGCGAAAATGGCGAATCCGCCGTAGCGCCGAATGTAGGGGCGCACCCGCCGATAAATATCCATGCGCTCGATGACGGCCCGCCCCGAAATGCCGGCCAGATAGCCAGAAATTTCTCCCAGCGCCGCGCCGGTTCCGGCGACCAGGCCGACTCCCAGCGGGTTGAGAATGTGGCCCATCGTGTAGACAATCGCCAGGCCGGGGGCTGGAATCAGGACGGTGGCGCTGGAAAGCAGGGAAGTGAGAAAAATGCCAGGGTAGCCCCAGCCCGCCAGTGCGCGAATCTGGTCGCGCAGGCTGAGCAGGGCGCTGCTGGCGAGAAGTACGAAAATCAGCGCAGCAAAACGCAGCAGGTTGACGCGCCAAGTGGCGGGTTGTGTTTTTTGTTCTTCGGAGGCGGGCAGGTTGGTCATGAAGGAACCGATAAAGTCGGGGAAGCAGGTTCCCATTATACCCTGCGTGAAAAATTAAAAACGTCAGCCGGTTGGCTGACGTTTTTAATGATGTGCGCTGAATTATTCTTCGTGAATGGTGACGCTCAAAATTTTTACGCCGGGGTTTTCCGGGCGCATCGGGTCGCGGGCGGGGATGGCGAAAAGCACCTCCATGCCCGCGCTCACCTGGCCGAAGATGCTGTGTTTGTTGTCGAGCCAGGGGGTGGCGACGTGGGTGATGAAAAACTGGGAGCCGTTGGTGCCGGGCCCGGCATTCGCCATGGAAAGCCGTCCGGGCTGGTCGTGCTTCAGGCTGGGATGAAATTCATCGGCGAAGCGGTAGCCGGGGCCGCCGCGCCCGCTGCCAGTCGGGTCGCCGCCCTGGGCCATGAAGTCGCTGATGACGCGATGGAAAATCGTGCCATCATAAAAGCCTTCGCGCGCCAAAAAGACGAAGTTGTTGACGGTCTTGGGGGTTTTGTCGGCGAAGAGTTCGATGGTCAGGCTGCCTTTTTCTGTTTCCAGGGTGGCGCTGTATTTCTTTTTGGGGTCAATGACCATGGCGGGGGGATTTGCCCATTCTTTCATGTTTTCTCCTTTAATCTTTGAGCAGGGCTTCGATATGCGCGGTGACCATATCCAGCGCGGCGGTGTTGAAGCCGCCTTCGGGGATGATGATGTCGGCATAGCGTTTGGATGGCTCCACAAATTCGAGGTGCATTGGGCGCACGGTGTGGAGATATTGTTTGATGACTGATTCGGGCGTGCGTCCGCGCTCGGAAATGTCGCGCTGCAGGCGGCGGATGAAGCGCAGGTCAGAATCGGTATCTACGAATAGTTTGATATCGAACAGTTCGCGCAGGGCGGCCTCAGTATAAATGAGAATGCCTTCAACGATAATTACCCGGCGCGGGGCGATGGGCAGTGTGCGGCTGGTGCGGCTGTGGGTGGAGAAGTCGTATACCGGTAATTCTACCGGCTGGCCGGAGACCAGCTGTTGAATGTGAGCAATCAGCAGTTCCGATTCGAGCGAGTTGGGGTGGTCAAAATTTACTTCCGCGCGTTGAAGCGGGGGCAGGCCGCTTAAATCCTTGTAGTAGGCGTCATGCGGCAGGTAGGCGATGCGCGCCGCGCCGACCCGGTTGAGAATTTCCTGGGCGACTGTGGTTTTGCCAGAACCGGAGCCGCCCGCAATGCCGATGACGAGGGGATGCGACATGCCGATTTGCCCTAATCGCCAAAGGTGATGCCGAGGTCGCGCGCGGTGAGAACAATGTCGCTGTCGGGCGGCACCATCTTCATCTTGCCGATGGCCTCGGAAATGGGAACATATTTGACGTTGGGCGGTTCCAGCGCAATCATCACGCCCGCCTGGCCATCTTCCAGGGCGCGCACGGCGGCGGCGCCAAAGCGCAGCGCAATCAGCCGGTCAAAGGAGGTTGGCGTTCCGCCGCGCAAGAGATGCCCCAGCACCACCACGCGCGTCTCCTTGCCAGAAATGGCGGTGATTTCGGCGGCGACTTTTTCGCCCACCCCGCCCAATCTTTCCATGCGCCCGGCCTCCGCCTCGACGATGGAGACGGCTCCGCCAACTGGTTTGGCGCCCTCGGCCACAACTACGATGGTGAAGTGACTGCCCTGTTCCTCGCGCTGGCGGATTTTTTCGACCACTTTGTTGATGTCGTAGGGGATTTCGGGAATGAGAATTACATCCGCCGAACCGGCAACGCCCGAATGTAGGGCAATCCAACCGGCGTAGCGTCCCATCACCTCGACCACCATCACGCGCCCGTGCGAGGCGGCGGTGGAATGCAGGCGGTCAATGCTTTCAACGGCGAACCCGACAGCGGTATCAAAGCCGAAAGTGACATCAGTTTTGTTGAGGTCATTATCAATCGTTTTGGGGACAGCAACTACGCGCAGGCCTTTTTCGGCCAGAACATTGGCGATGGCCAGCGACCCATCGCCACCGACCGTAATCAGCGCGTCCAGCTCATGCAGGCGGAAGGCGCGCACAATTTCGTCCGAGCGGTCTACTTCCTCCACGCTGCCGTCTGGCAAGTGGACGGGGTAATGCAGCGGGTTGTTGCGGTTGCTTGTTCCCAAAATTGTGCCGCCCAGATGTGTGATTCCGCGCACCCGCTCGCGCGTCAGGCGCAGGATGCCACCCTCCGGGTATTGCTCTGGCAGAAAAAGCCCGTTGTAACCATCGCGGATGCCGTACACTTCCCAGCCCCGCTTGATGGAGGAAAGTACCACTGCGCGGATGACGGCATTCAGCCCGGGGGCGTCACCGCCGCCGGTGCTGATTGCCACCCGGCGAATGGGGGGAAAAACCATTTCAGTCATAAAAATCTCCAGTTTAAAAGAGGATAAATGGCAGAGAAAATAGCGGATCAGATTATAATCCGCATCGCTGGGAAACGCCTCAGTTCGTTGACGATACAAGCGGGTGTGTGGTATCATCAGCCCCGCTCAAAAGCCAGCTCAAGGCTGGCTGCCGTTTTTTTATCAAGGAGAACCCTATAGCTGAGCAAGAATTTCGCGTAAACGAAGGTATCCGTGTTCCCGAAGTGCGTGTCATTGGCGCTGCTGGGGAAAACCTGGGTGTTTTGCCGGTTCGACAGGCCATTATGGCCGCCCGCGATGCGGAATTGGACTTGGTGGAAGTTTCGCCCAATGCCACACCGCCTGTTTGCCGCATTATGGATTTTGGCAAGTTCCTCTTTGAGCGCGAAAAAAAGGAACGCGAAGCCAAAAGAGCGCAGACCAAAATTGAAATCAAGGAAATTCGCCTGCGCCCCAAGACCAACGAACATCATCGTGGTTTCAAAGTGGAAGATGCCCGCCGTTGGATTTTGGAAGGCCACAAAGTGCGTGTCACCATCAAATTCCGTGGCCGCGAAATGGATTACCCTGAAATTGCGCTGGAAGACCTGCGCGAAATCGCCCAATCGCTTTCGGACGTGGCGGTGATTGAACAGCCGCCCATGTTTGAAGGACGCACCATGCTGGTCGTGATGGCGCCCGGAAAAAGCAAACTGGCCAAAAAGGCCGAAGGCGATACGCCCGAACAGGCCTGAGTTTTTCCCCCTGTGTTTTGCGCCGTGGGACGTTTATCCCGCAGCTTATTTTGCCCGAAAGGAGTACGTTGCTATGCCTCGCAAGCCAAGAGTAGGAAAATTTAAATTGAAAACCCATAAGGCGACTTCCAAACGGTTTCGTCTGACCGGGTCTGGCATGGTTGTCCGCACCAAAGGCGGAAAAAGCCATCTGCGCCGCCGAACTTCGGATCGCACCAAAGCCCAGTTGTCTGAAATGATTGTCGTCAAGGGACGCAGTTTCATCAAGCGCGTCCGCCGCCTCGTGCCCAATCTGAAAGCCTAGGCGTTCATTCATCTTTTATTTGCGACCGCCGGGTGTGCGCAACTGGCATAACTTGCCGACGCCCGGGGGCTTGCAGGAGGTTCTATCATGCGTGTAAAAGGTGGTCCACAAGGACATCTCCGCCATAAGAAGGTTTTAAAATTTACCAAAGGCCAGCGCGGCGGCAAAAGCCTGCTCTTCAAGCGCGCCAATGAAGCCATGCTCAAAAGCATGTGGTACGCCACCCGCGACCGCCGCGTCCGCAAACGCGACCTGCGCCGGTTGTGGATTGCCCGCATCAACGCCGCCGCCCGCCTCAATGGCATTTCCTACAGCCGGCTGGTGGCCGCCATGCGTGTTGCCAATATCACCATCAACCGCAAAATGCTGGCCGACCTGGCCGTGCGCGACCCGCAAACTTTTGCGGCCATCGTTGCCCAGGCCAAGCAGTAGCCCCAAAGAACGACCCCCAAAAGCGGGGGGGCGGTGGGG
>JAVHNW010000072.1:0-5594 GCA_036169755.1 bacterium
GATTTTCGCCGTCAAGCGGGGCCAAATCGGCAACGGTGCCGAGGGCCACCAGGTCGAGCAGCGGGGCAGGCTCCAGCGCGGGGAAGATTTCGGCCAGCGCCTGGGCCATTTTGTAGGCAATGCCGACCCCGGCCAGGTATTTTTCGGGATATTCATCGCCGGGCTGTTTGGGGTTAAGCACGGCGTAGGCCTTTGGAATTTCGCCCGCCGGTTCGTGATGGTCGCTGATAATCAGGTCGAGGCCAATGGCGCGGGCGTGTTCGGCCTCGCCGGGCGAGCGGATGCCGCAGTCTACGCTGATGGCAAGGCTGGCGCCTTCATTTTTGAGCAGGCTGAGGGCTTCGTTGTTCAAGCCGTAGCCCTCGTCGAAGCGATTGGGAATGTAGGGGCGGACAGAGGCGCCCAGCGCGCGCAGGGCTTCCACCAGCAGGGCGGTGGCGGTAACGCCATCCACGTCATAATCGCCGTAGATGGCGATTTGTTCATGCTGACGCAAGGCGGCGGCGATGCGCTCCACCGCGCGGCGCATATCTTTCATCTGCCAGGGAGAGGTGTCGAAAGGCGCATCCGCCTGCAAAAAGTGGCGCGCCGCCTCGGCGGAGGCGTGCCCACGATTGAAGAGAATCTGACGCAGGCCCGGCGGAAAAGCCTGCAAAAGCTGCGCCGCGGCTGGCGAAAGCGAGTCTTCCACCAGCCAGCGTTTATTGTGTTGGGATTCGTTCATGGGTTGGGGGTCAAGCGGTAAATGCGGCCGACGTTGTAATCGGCCAGATAAATTTCACCGGTTTCATCCTGCCCAAAAGCGCTGATGTTGAAATCGGTTTGATAAAGCAGCAGGCTCGTCCACGAAGCGCCCTGTGGCAGCAGTCCCCAAATTCGGCCAGAGCAGAAATCGCCGTAGAGAAAAACTCCCTGCCAGGCGGGCATCGCTCCACGGTAGACTGCGCCGCCGGTGACAGAACAACCTTCGCCGTGAGCGTATTCGGCAACGGGGGCAGTTAATTCGGCTGAATCGGCGCCGTTGTAGGGATGAGTCCCTTCCATCAGATTCCAGCCGAAATTTGCGCCGCCCGGCGTTCCAGCGGGCAGAAAATCCACTTCTTCCCAGTCGCCCTGGCCGACATCGCCGAGGTAGAGGTCGCCGGTGAGCGGGTCAAAAGCCAGTTTCCAGGGATTGCGCAAGCCGTAGGCCCAAACTTCGCTGCCAAAGGGATTATCCGCCGGGAGGGCGTAGGGCGCGGCAGAGTCAACATCCAGCCGCAGGATTTTCCCCAGCAGCGTGTTGAGCGACTGTCCGTTGCCGAGCGGGTCGCCGCCAGAGCCGCCATCGCCTACGCCGAGGTAGAGAAATCCATCCGGGCCAAAAGCGAGCGAGCCGCCGTTGTGATTTTCGTAGGGCTGGTTAATTTTCAACAAGTCGAGCCGCGAGTTGGCATCGGCGCGGTTGGGGCTTTCGGAAGAACGGGCGTAACGCGCAATGTGAGTATTGCCCTCGCGGTCGGTAAAATTGACGTAGAAAAAACCGTTGCGGGAGAATTGCGGGTGAAAAGCCAGGCCCAGCAAACCCTGTTCTGAGCCGCCACTGCCGACAATTTCGTGAATATCGAGGAACGGGTCGGGCAAAAGTTTTCCGTCCTGCCAGATTCGAATCAGGCCGCGCTGTTCGACAAAAAACAGTCGCCCCAAACCATCCCCGGCGGCGCTAATCACCGTGGGATGATTCAGCCCGCTGGCGATTTCCTGCCAGGAGGCGGAAAACGGGCTGGGAAAGGTGAGCGCGCCAGGTGTCGGCGTGGCGGAGGAATTTTCCTGGGGCCGGGCCTCAGTTGGCGCAGCGCGAGTCACCGCCGGGAGAGCGGTCGGCGCCGCCTGGGAAACGGGAATCTGGCGCGGGGCGCAGGCCCAAAGCAAGGAAAGAAGCAAAAGCGGCAGAAGTTTTCTCATCATTCTCTCCCTACGTTTTTATTCTTCCTTCACTTCGGCGTCAATCACATCTTCTGCGTCTGGCTCGCCCTGGCGAATTTGATCAACAACCGCGTTGTTGTTGGTCAATTCTTTGACGTATTCGCGGATGACATCGGTTGGACAAAGTTCAATGAAGAAATATGAAGTCAGCCAGACCAGCGCCGCGTCATCCACCACCGGGATGAGATTATCCAGCGGGAGGGGTAATAACCAGTAGAGCAGGCCAGCCACTGGCAGTAATTTCACCAGCGGTGAAACGCGCCGGTCGCCCATCAGGCGAAAAATCAATTTGGCGCGGAAGGTTAATTCTTGCAGCATGCCCGCTTGGGCGGGGATGAGTTGTCCAGGTTTCTGATTCATAACGCCTCCATTTGAGTGGGGCGATTATATCTGTTCTGCCGCGTCACGAAAAGCGAGGATAAATTCCACTGGAAGCGGCGCGGCGCCTGCGGTAAAACTGACCCGTGAACAATCTCCTTTCCACCTACTGGCAGCGGGTGAACGCCTTTCACCCGAATGCCCGCCACTACCTCTTCAGCGCAATTTTGACCGCCGCGGCGCTGGGAGTGTATCGGCTGTTGTTTAATTTTTATGTCCTCAGCCTGGATTTCGACCAGGGCCTGCTCGGCAATTTAATTACCATCACCAGCCTGAGCGCGCTGCTGGCCGCCGTGCCGATGGGCTATCTGGCCGACCTGCTGGGGCGCAAAAACTCGCTGCTGCTGGGCGGAATCACCGTCAGCCTGAGCATTGCCGCCATGCTGATGTGGCCCTCCGCCGGGATGTTCTACGCCATGAATGCGCTGATGGGCATCGCGCAAAGCCTGTCGGCAGTCACCATGTCGCCATTTCTGTTGGAAAACTCCGGCGAGCAGGAACGCACCTATCTCTTCAGCCTGAGTTCGGGCCTGCAAATGGCGGCAGCCTCGCTGGGAAATGCCATCGGCGGCTACCTGCCAGGTTGGTTCGCCGCCCAGAACGGATTCTCGGCGACCAGCCCGCAAGCCTACGCCGCCGCGCTAGTCGTCATCACCAGCGCCTCCTTTCTCGGCCTGCTGCCGCTGATGAGACTCAACACCCCGCGCCAGCAGTCTCAGGAACGCAATTTATTCGCGCCCTTTTCCTACGCGAAGAGTCACCCGGCCATGCTCGCCAAATTAATTGCGCCCATGTTAATTACCTCCATCGGCGCCGGATTGTTCATGCCATTTATGAACGTCTTTTTCCGCGTTGTCCACCACCAGCCCGACCCGGTGATTGGCAATGTGCTGGCCTGGGGCGCCCTAGCGATGGGGCTGGGGCTGGTCATCGCCCCGCCGCTGGCCGACCGCATCGGCAAGGCCAGGCTGGTAATTCTCACCCAGGGAATTTCCATCCCCTTTTTGGCGCTGCTCGGCTTCGCCCCCTGGTTTTGGCTGAGCGCGCTGGCGCATTACGCCCGGCTTTCGCTGATGAATATGAGCGGCCCCATTTACCAAACCTTCGTCATGGAACATGTCGAACCCGAATCGCGCGCCACTGTCGCCAGCCTGGTGAGCATGGCGGGGAGTTTCGGCTGGGCTTTCAGCCCTTCCATCAGCGGCTGGCTGCAGGTAAATTATGGCTTCGGCCCGGTCTACATCTGCGTTTTGGCGCTGTACTGCCTTTCCGTCTTTCTTTACTGGAAGTTTTTCTGGAAATAACCCATTTCATCTTTCCTCTTTTCTCTTTCTACTATAAAATCTCTGCATGACTTCCCCCCTGCCCATCCTTCAGCGCCGCCGCGCACGCCGCCAGCGCGAAGAAAACTCGCTGAGACGGCGCTTCACGCGCGCCGGGCTGGGCTGCGGGCTGACGCTGTCCCTGCTGACCGGGCTGATTTTTCTCGGCATCGGCCTGGCCTACGCCAGCCTGACCAGCGCCCTGCCCTCCATCGAGGGCCTGCCCGCGCTGATCGAATCCATGCGCCAGCCCAGCCGCCTGATGGATCGCAGCCAGACTCAACTGCTGATGGTTTTCGCGCCCCAGGATACGCCGCGCGAATTTCTGTCACTGGACGAAATTCCGCCCGCGCTGACCAAAATCAGCCTGGCGCTGAACGACCCGGCCTTTTACAATCATCCCGGCTTTCGCCTCAACGGACTTTTTGACCCGCAAAATCACGCCACCCTGGCCCAGCGCCTGGCCGCCGAGCTGCTTTTATGGGACGAAGCACCCACGCTAAGACGCGCCCTGCGCGAGCGGCTGCTGGCTACCCAAATCACTCAGCGTTACGGGCGCGACCAAATTTTGGAATGGTTTCTCAATAACGCCGATTTCGGCCACCAGGCCTACGGTGTCGAAGCCGCCGCGCGGCTTTACCTGGGCAAATCGGCGCGGGAACTCAACCTGGCTGAATCCGCCCTGCTGGCAGCCGCCGCCGAAAGCCCGGCGCTTAATCCCTTCGACACGCCCCAAATCACCACCGCGCGCGCGCGCGAAATTCTGGCCGCGCTGCCATCCTCCCTCGCCTCGCCGCAGGAAATCGCCGCCGCGCAGGCTTTTCCTTTCCAAATTGCCGCTCCACCCAGCCCCGCCGAACAGGCGCCCGCCTTTAACGCCCTGGCATTGAACGAACTTCAGCGCGACCCGGCCTACGCGCGATTTGCGCGAGGCGGCGCCATCGTCATCACCAGCCTCGATTTTGACCTGTACCAGCGCGCGGCCTGCGCCACCCAAAACCAGGTGGCGCGCCTGCGCGGGTTCCCTGCCCCGGCAAAGTGTCAAACCTTCGGCGGCCTGCCGGCCCTGCCGCCCGGCGACCCGCTCGAAGCGGCGCGCGCCAGCCTGATTCTGCTTGACCCGCAAAACGGCCAGGTGCTGGCCGTGGTGGGAGAAAGCGACTCAGCCGGAGAATCCGCCCGGTTAACCAGCCATCGCCCCGGCACCAGCCTGCTGCCCTTCCTCTACTTAACCGGATTCAGCCGGGGGCTGAGTCCCGCTTCGCTGATGTGGGAAATTCCCCCGGAAAATTCCTCCACGCCGCCGCTGACAGAAACCTATCGCGGCCCGCTGCGCGCCCGCCTGGCCCTGGTCAACGATGTGCTGACGCCCGCCGCCAAACTACTGGAAGAAATGAGCCTGCCCGCCTTGCAGCAAACCTTGCGGCCATTGGGCATCGAAGTAGGCGCCAACGCCGACCTGCGCGCCCTGCTCGACGGGCCAAACACCGTCTCGCCGCTGAGCCTGGCCCGCGCCTACGGCGTGCTGGCCGCCAACGGGGCGCTGACCTCGCCGCGGGCGGTCACCATTTTACAAATTATCAGCAGTCAGGGGCAGCTTTTGCGCGGCGAAACAACCCCCGCCGCCGCCGCCATTATCAGCCCGCAATTGGCCTACCTGCTCAACCATGTTCTGGCCGATGACTCTGCCCGCTGGCCGACCCTGGGCAGCCCCAACCCCTTTGAACTGCCTTACCCATCCGCCGCCAAACTGGGCGCGACATTGGACGGAAAAGACAGCTGGGCAATTACCTACACGCCACAGCGCGTGGCTGTGGTCTGGATGGAAACTTCGCCCTCCGCGCCGCGCGCCGCTGCCGGTCTGGCTGCCGCAGCGCTGACTGCCGCCAGCCAGGCTTTGCCCGCCGAAGCCTGGGCTACGCCGCCAGG
>JAVHNW010000073.1:0-5584 GCA_036169755.1 bacterium
AAACAGGGAGACAAGGAGACAAGGAAACAGGGAGACAAGGAGACAAGGAAACAGGTAGACAAGGAAACAAGGAAACAGGGAAATAGGTACTTATCTACCTGCCTCCTTGTCTACTGGTCTACCTGTCTACTTATCTACCTGCCTCCTCTTCTTCTACAAAATACTCTGCGCGATCGTCTTCCACGGCTTTTTCGCCGAATTCTTGTGAACCAAGTTTTTGGCGACGTACATACGCCATATAGCCATTGAGTGTCTGCTCGGTTTCGCGGATTAGTTTGTAAAGCGACTCGAAAGCAGCTTGGTCAATATAGCCCAAGATTTTGGCATTGATGATGTGCGCAAGTGTTTCATTGAGTTCACCGCGCGCAATTGAGTATTTGTGCAGGCTGTCGAGGTAATGGTAACGCCCATAACCTTCGGCGATATTTGCGGTTACACTCTTTGATGAGCGGCGAATTTGAGAAGTGAGGTCAAATTTTTCTTCGGGGGGAAATGTCTTGACCACTTTGTGCACTCCGGCCATCACTTCCAGTGCCATTTTATAAAATTCCAGGTCTTCAAAACCGCATTTGCCAGCCTGACCCGGTGATTTGTAAAGTGGTTTTCTTTCGGTCATCGGTTCTCCTTGTGGGTGAGGGGAAAAGGAGGCAAGGAAACAAGTAGGCAGGTAGGCAAGGAAACAAGTAGGCAGGTACCTGTTTTCTTGTTTCCTTGATACTTGCCTGTTCGTTTACCCGTTTCCCTGCCTACCTGTTTCCTTCATCATCTTCGCTTTACGACATCGTCAACGCCATGACGGCTTTTTGGGCGTGCAGGCGATTTTCGGCTTCGTCAAAGACAACGGACTGCGGGCCGTCGAGGACGCTGGAGGTGACTTCCACATCTCTGTCGGCGGGCAGGGGGTGCATGTAGATGGCGTCTGGGCGGGCGGCTTTCAATTTGGCGTCATCCATCAGCCAGTTTTTGTAACTGTCTTGTAGTTTTTTGCCTTCCACCGGGTCGGTGGTGGTCAGCAGGGGCCCCCAACTTTTGGCGTAAATCACATCCGCATCGCGGCAGGCTTCGGCCATGCCGTCTTTGCTGTCCATGATTTCAAAAGCGGTTCCGGCCAGTTTGGCCTGTTCTTTGGCCTGTTCCACAATTTCGGGCATCAGCCTGAATTCGGGCGGGTAGGCCAGGGTTACGTCCATGCCGAAGCGCGGCATTTGTAAAATGAGCGATTGAGGCACGGAAATTGGCTTGAGATACGAGGCGGCGTAGGCCCACGAGACGACGATTTTTTTGCGGCGCAGGTCGCGGCCTTTCTTTTCCATGATGGTCATCAGGTCGGCCAGGCATTGGAAGGGGTGGTAAACATCGCACTGCATGTTCAGCACCGGGGCGCGGCTCGATTTGGCGACCGCATTCAGGTAGGCATTGCCATCACCATAATCGCAGTGGCGGATGGCGATGCCGTCAAAATAGCGGCCAAAAATTTCGCCAATTTCCACCGGGGTATCGCCGTGCGAAATTTGCGTGGTTTTGCTGTCAATGAAAGCGCCATGTCCGCCGAGTTGGGCCATACCCGCTTCAAATGAGCCGCGTGTGCGGGTGGACGAGAAGAAAAACAGCATCGCCAGCACTTTGTCGCGCAGGTAAGGGTGTGGTTCGCCCAGGGCGCGCTTGCGCTTTAAGTCCCAGGCTACTTCGAGAACGGTTTCGACTTCTTCTTTGGTGAAGTCCAGGTCGCCGATAAAATCGCGGCCACGAAAATTGGTTTGCATGAATTAGTCTCCTTGTTTCCTTGTCTTTTTACTTCTTTGCCTGCTCGCCGATCAACGAGGGCAAAACTGCATAAAACTCGGCGGCCTTGACCATGTCGTCCAGCGCAACCGAGTCGCGCACGGTGTGGGCGGTTTCTTCATCGCCGGGGCCGAAGCCAATCGAGGGGATGCCGGCTTTTCCAGCCCAGTAAATGCCATTGGTAGAGAAGTTCCACTTGCCGGAGGGGGCTTCCTTCAGCCCGATGAGACGCCTCGCTTTTTGCCCGGCGCTTACCAGCGGGTGAGATTCATCCAATGCCCAGGCGGGAAAATATTTATCCACTGGGAAGACGAATCCGGTGTAGGAGGCTTCCTCGTAGAAGAGTTCCTCCACGTTGACCGAAGCGCGCCATTCGGGCGGAATTAGCGCCTCGACCTGCTGCTTGACCTGTTCTTTGCTTTCGCCGAAGGTCATGCGCCGGTCTATGAAGATGACGGCCTCGTCGGGGACGGCGTTGATGCTGGGGGTCTGGACTTTCATGTCGCTGACGGTGATTTTGCCGTGGCCGAGAAATTCGTGGTCGCCCAGGGCGGGTTCCAGGTCGCGGATTCCGGCGATGACCGGCAGTAATTTGTAGATGGCGTTTTCGCCGAGCTGGTTGCTGGCGGCGTGGGCGCTTTTGCCTTTGGCGGTGACTTTCATTTCCAGGCGGCCTTTGTGGCCGCGATAGACGTTCATTTTGGTCGGCTCGCCGATGACGACAAAATCGGGGCGGATTTTCGGGTCTACTTCGACAAAGGTGTTGGGGGCGATGCCGTCACACCATTCTTCCATGTTGCCAAAATAGTAGGCTGTCCAGCCTGCCAGCAGGCCCAGGTCGCGGGCGATTGCCAGGCCGTAGATCATGCCGGGGGTGCTGCCTTTTTCGTCACAGGCGCCGCGCGCGAACAGGACGCCCTCTTCAATTTTGCCGACAAACGGGTCCCAGCCCCATTCGGCGGGGTCGCCGATGCCAACGGTGTCAATGTGTGAATCAAAAACGATGGTGCGCGGCCCGCTGCCGATGCGCCCGATGGTGTTGCCCATTTTGTCGAAGCGGATTTCATCGTAGCCGAGTTTTCGCATTTCGGCCTGAATGCGCTCGCCCACCGGGCCGATTTTTGAGTCCATGCTGGGGATGGCGACCAGGTCGCGCATGAATTGGATGATTTCATCTTTGTGTTGGGCCACCAGGGCCTGAATTTGGGGTATTTTTGTCATAGGTCTCCTTGGGAAAGTTTTTCCTTCTTTATTTGACGTTTGTCACGCTTTGCCCACTTTTCTCACGATGTGAAATTTAAAGTGGCCGGGTAGAAAATAGCTGTGCGAGTAGTCCACCACTTTGCCGCTGGCGCTGATGAGTTTGGCGCTGAACTGGAGCAGCACATCGCCGCGTTGAATTTCGAGCATTTTCGCCACCTCGGCGCTGGCGTTGCTGGCGGTGATTTCGGTGCGGCTGATGGTGAGCGGGTCGCCGCGCCCCAGGAGATAATCCAGCACCGAGCCGCTGAATTTTTCGCGCAGCTCTTCGGGGCGCAGGACCTCTTCGGGCAGGGTATCCACCAGGTAGGCCACCGGGCGCAAATCGGCGCGCATGGTGCGCGAGACGCGAATCAGGCGCGAGGCGGGGAAAACTTCCAGCGCGCTGGCGCTTTCTTCATCCGCCGAAATGCGTTCCACGTTGACGGGGCCGGGGCCGACCTTCAGCCCGGTGCGCTGCGCCAGGGTCAGCATACTTTCCAGCGCTTCCAGCCCGGCTTCAATGACCGGCGGCTTGCCGACTACGAAAGTGCCCGCGCCCTGACGGCGGCGGATGAGCCCCTGGGCTTCAAAAGTGCGCATGGCTTCGCGCAGGGTGGCGCGGCTGACGCCTAAATCGGCGGCCAGGTCGGGTTCGGATGGCAGGCGGGAGCCGGGCGGCGATTTGGCGATGAGTGCGGCCAGGTCGGCTTGCAGGCGTTGAAAGGGAAAATGGGACATGGGGAAACTCCGTGGGGATGGGGCGGATTTTTAGCCGTTTACCAGCCGCCGCGCGGCCTGGTTGTGACGCGCGGTTAATTCGGCTTCATTCACGGTGACGAGTTTGCCTGCGCGGACGATGAATTTGCCGCCGACAACGGTGGTGTCCACCCGGCGCGGCTGACAGAAGACGATGGCCGCCAGCGGGTCGTGAACCGCGCCGCCCGCCAGGTCGAGCGTGTTTAGGTTGACGGAGAAAAAGTCGGCGCATTTGCCGGGTTCGAGGCTGCCGATGTCGCTGCGTCCCAGCACCGCCGCGCCGCCGCGGGTTGCCAGGCGCAGGGCCTCGCGGGCGGTCATCAATTGGCGCGTTGGGTCGTTGGAGAGTGAGAAACCTGTCATTCCCTCGCGTACCCGCGCCAGCAGCATGGCCTGCCTGGCTTCCGCCAGCAGGTGGCTGCCGTCATTCGATGCCGAGCCATCCACGCCCAGGCCGACGTTGATTCCGGCGGCGAGATATTCTCGGATGGGCGCAATGCCAGAGGCCAGGCGCATGTTGGAGCTTGGGCAGTGCGCCACGCCGCAGTGATGACGGGCAAACACGCCAATTTCCTGCGGGTTGAGGTAGACCGAGTGCGCGAACCAAACATCCGCGCCGACCCAATCGACAGATTGCATGTAGCCAACCGGGCGGTAGCCAAATTTTTGCAGGCAGAATTGTTCTTCGTCTTCGGTTTCTGCCAGGTGGGTGTGCAGGTGAACGCCGTAGCGCCGCGCCAGCGCCGCCGATTGGCGCATCAGGTCGCCGGTAACGCTGAAAGGGGAGCAGGGCGCCAGCACGATTTGGGTCATCGAACCTGGCTGCGAGTCGTGGTAACGCTGAATTAATCGCTCGCTGTCAGCCAGGATTTTCTCCTCCGAATCGGTGACAGAATCCGGTGGAAGCCCGCCCTGCGATTCGCCCAGCGACATGGAGCCTCTCGAAGCGTGGAGTCGCAGGCCAACCGTTCGCCCCGCCTCGATTTCGTCATCCAGTTTGCAGCCGTTGGGAAAAAGATAGAGATGGTCGGCGGCGGTGGTGCAGCCCGAAAGCGCCAGCTCGGCCAGGGCGGTTTGGCTGGAAGTGAAAATATCTGGCGGGGTCAGACGCGCCCAAATCGGGTAGAGCGTTTTCAGCCAGTTGAACAGGTTGGCGTTTTGCGCGGCGGGCAGGTTGCGCGTGAGGGTTTGGTAAAAATGGTGGTGGGTGTTGACCAGCCCCGGCAGGACGACATGGCCGGAAAGGTCGAGGATTTCATCGGCGCTTTCGGGCAGGCTGGAACTTGGCCCGACCTGTTCGATAAATCCATCGCGGATGAAGAGACCGCCATCGGAGATTTCGGTCTGAAGGTCGTCAAAGGTGGCGAGGTAGGCGTGTTGGATGAGTAACGTGGACATGGAATTTTGTGTGGGGAGAAGTTGTCTGACAAATGCTAGTGTAGCAGAAAGGCATAGACAAGTCAATTGAAAAATTCTTTTTTTGGCGCAGGCGAAAGCGGGCTATAATTATTTCATTCTGGTACCATCCGTTCACTTTCGACAAAGGAGATTCACCATGGGCGACAAAGGCGGTAAGAAAGATAAAAACAAGGCAGATAAGCAAAAGCAGCAGCAAGGGCAAAAAAAGCAGGAGCAGCAAAAAAACAAACTCCCCGCCAAAAAACCGGTTTAACGAGAAGGATTATCCCCCTTTCCGCGGGGAAATGCGGGTAATTTTTCATTTTTGATGCTCAAATTCTCACAGGATGGTTTTATGAAAACACCCAGCGGGTTGGAGTATTTGGAAGTGGAGCCAGGCAACGGG
>JAVHNW010000074.1:0-1122 GCA_036169755.1 bacterium
CGACGCGCTGGAAGCCGCCCGCGCGCTGCAGCCCGGCCTGCCGGTGGTGCTTTTCACCGCCCAACCCGATTTAGCCTCGGCGCTGGAAGCCCTGCGCCGAGGCGCCAGTGATTACCTGCTCAAGCCGCTCAAACCCGAAACGCTGCTCGAAAAAACCCGCTCCATTCTGGCCGCCGGTCAGACAGAACGCCGCCGCCGTGAAATTTTGGCGCAAATTGACTTGCTTCAGACCGAATTAAAAGCCCTCGAAAATGGGCTGGAGCCTGCGCCCCGCCCTGAACAAGATTCTGCCGCCGGGCGCTACCTGGCCCTGGGCAACCTGGCGCTCGACCTGCACGCCCGCCGATTATCGCTGGCGGGCCGCCCCGTCAGCCTGCCGCCCGCCTCGTTTGATGTTTTGCTGACCCTGGCGCGCCACGCTCCGCAGCTGGTGGACTATCAGACGCTGGTCGCCGAATCGCTGGGCTATCAGGCCCAGGCGCGCGAGGCGCAGGAACTCGTCAAATGGCACATTCACCACATTCGCCAGGCGATTGAATCTGACCCGCAAAATCCCGCGCATATTATCAACGTGCGCGGGAGCGGTTACCGCCTGGTGACGGACTAGCCGCCAACTTTTGCCAACTTTTTTCCGCCTAACGCCATCCATCGGCGGACACCTGGAGGGGGATAATGTCAGCGATGGATACTCCACTTTCTGCTCTTTCCTCTGCCCACGCGCGCGTATTGGTGGTGGATGATCACCCTGGCACTGCCGCCACATTGGCGCGCGCCCTTTCCCAACTTGGAAAAAATTTGGAAGTGTTCTCGGCCCACAGCGGCGAGGATGCGTTGGAATTAACCCGCGACAAGCCGGTGGATATTCTCATCACCGACATGATGATGACCGGTATCAACGGGTTGGAACTCATCGAAAAGCTGCAGGCGCACCCCGGTGGGCGCCCAACGTTTGTGATGTTGGTGACAGCCTACGATGTGCCTGGCTTGAAAATTACCGCTCACCGCCTCAAGGTGAATGAAATTCTCATCAAGCCGGTGCGCCCCGAGCGGGTTTGCCAACTGGTCAGCGAGGCAGTACAACAACTCGGCGCCGAAGCGCCCGAAGCGAAAGAGGAAGTTCGG
>JAVHNW010000075.1:0-4855 GCA_036169755.1 bacterium
CCAGATTATTAAAAAGAACAAAGTTCTCACGCAATCCAAAAATATGCTGCGCGCCTACCCAGACAAGTATGACATCAAAAAGCGCGCCCCTGTGGCTGGGTAAAAGAATCAGTCTCGCTTGTAGATGAAAAAGACAAATAATATCCAAACTCAAACATCGCGCTAAAAAGCCATCCCCTATTTTTGTGATTGAAGTATTGCTCTTGACAAACGCCAGTTTCTCCGTATACTATGTTTAGTAAATACTAAACATAGTATACGGAGTATTCATGAGCGATATCAAAAGCGATTTTATCGAAGGATTGAGCGGCATCAGCCAGTTTTGGGGGCTGCCCAAAGGCATGGGCGCCATTTTCGCCGTGCTTTACCTGGCCCCCGCCGCGCTTTCGCTGGACGAACTGACAGCGCAAACCGGGTTAACCAAAGGCGCCATCAGCACCAATGTGCGCGGGCTGACGCGCATGGGGCTGATTCACCCCGTCACCCGCCTGGGCGACCGCAAAGATTATTACCAGGCCGAAACCGATTTTTACCGCGCCATCCGCGCCATTCTCAAGGAACGCCAAAGCGGCGAATTTGACCGGGCCGTCGCCTCGGTAGCGCAAACCCTGCAGCGGCTGGAGGCGGGTGAGGGCGAATTCGACTCAGCCGAGCGCGTCTTCCTCGCCGAGCGCGCGCGGGCGCTGAAAGATTTTTTCGACACGCTCGACGCGCTCGCTTCCGCCATTACACGCCTCGACAGCCTCGGGCTGAACACCGTACAAACCATTTTGAAAATCCTGAAGTAACGCAAAAACAGATTCGTCCAGCCGGAGCGCAAGCCGCCGGTATCTTTTCTGCTGCCAAAAGGAGAAAACATGACCCCCATTTTCTATTTTTTCAGCCAACTGACGCTGACTTTGCTCATCAGCCTGGCGCTGACGGCGGGCCTGCGCCGCTCACTGCGCCCGCTGCTGACGGATTTATGCGGCACGGCAGAACGCGCTCAATTTTGGACAGCCTTCAGCGCCCTGCTGCTGACGCTGCTGCCGGTCATCTTCAGCCTGGGATTTCACCCCGAAACCGGCGACAACGCCAGCCTCTTTTTCGCCCTGGCCGGGCAGCTGCGCTGGAATTTATTCGGCTTCACCCTGGCGCTGAGCGCCATCGGCGCGGCGCTGGCCTTTTTCGCCCTGGTCGCCCCGCGCCCACAAACGAAAGGATAAACGATGAAAACCGCAGTCACTGGCGCTTTTTCCTACTCTGGCAAATACATCACCCACCGCCTGCTGGCCGCCGGTGACGAAGTCCTGACCCTGACGGGACACCCCAGGCGCCCCGACCCATTTGACGGGCGCGTAAAAACCTTTCCGCTGGATTTTGACGTGGCGGGCATGGCAAAAAATCTAGCCGGAGTCGAAATTCTCTACAATACCTACTGGATTCGCTTCGACAACGGAGTCAACACCCAGCCGCGCGCCGTGGAAAACACCCGCAAACTGGTACAGGCCGCGCAGCAAGCCGGAGTGCGGCGCATCGTCCACGTCAGCATCACCCAACCCACCGAAACTTCGCCCCTGCCCTACTTTTCGGGCAAGGCCGCCAATGAACAAACTCTCATCAAAAGCGGCCTGAGTTACGCCATTCTGCGTCCCACCGTCCTGTTTGGCGCAGAAGACATCCTCATTAACAACATCGCCTGGCTGCTGCGGCGCTTCCCACTCTTCGGCCAAATCGGCGGCGGGCAGTACCAAATTCAGCCAATCTATGTGGATGACCTGGCGGCGCTGGCAGTGGAAGCCGGAAAACGCGCCGAAAACCTGATCTGGGACACAGTCGGCCCAGACATTTTCACCTTCGATGAGTTGGTGCGGCTGGTAGGAAAAAGCATCGGCTGCAACCGCCCGCTGATTCATCTGCCTCCGCGCCTGGCGCTGCTGGCCGCCCAAACCATCAGCCGCTTCGTGGGCGACGTGGTGCTGACCCCCGAAGAAGTGGCGGGCCTGATGGCTGGCCTGCTGATTTCCGCCGAGCCACCGCGCGGAACCACCCGCCTGGCCGACTGGTTGGCGCAAAACCGCGGCACAGTCGGCGCCGAATACGCCTCCGAGTTGGCGCGGCACTTTTAAAATGCTGCTGAAAGCCGAAAGCGAATCGCCACCAGCGCCTGACCGATTGACAACCGCCTCTCAAAAGCGTATGCTGAAGCCATGATTTCCATTCAAAAGGAGAGGGTATGAACGACAAAACAAACCTGTTCACATGGGAAAATGCGCGCGCAATTCTGCTCTGGGCAGCCCTGCCACTGGTGGCTGGTCTGCTGATTGCCGCGGCGCTTTTCCCCCAGCCCAAAATCGGCGTCATCCGCCTCAGCACCCAAATTGACCCCTACTCGGCCAGAGACCTGCTCCAACAGTTGGATTATGTGCGCCAGCACCCCGAAATCCGCGCAGTGGTGCTGGTGCTCGACAGCCCCGGCGGCACCGTAGCCGACACCGAAGCCGTCTACCTGGAAATGCTCAAACTGCGCAAGCAAACGCCGATTGTCGCCTCCATCAATTTGATGGCCGCCAGCGGCGCCTATTATCTTTCAGTCGGCACAGATTATATTTTCTGCAAACCCACCTCGGACGTGGGCAACATTGGCGTCATTGGCTATACGCCATACATTCCCTCGCTGGTGGATGGCATCGTCTCGACCGGGCCCTACAAACTCTTCGGCTTTGAGCGTGACCAGTACGTGCGCCAAATTGAAGCGGTAAAACAGGGTTTCGCCAGCGCCGTAAAACTTGGCCGCGGCGAGGCGCTGAAAGCCGGGATGGACGAAGTCCTCAGCGGAAAACTCTGGCCGGGGATGGAGGCGGTTCGCCTCGGCCTGGCAGACGCGCTCGGCGCGGAAAGTGACGCCATCGAAAAAGCCGCGCAATTGGCTGGAGTGCGCAACCCCAAAGTAGTCGAAATTTTCCCGCTGGCGATTGTCAGCGCGCCAACTGCCTACCCCTTCTACGGCGTTTCGCCCGAAGGCCTCACCCTGAGCACTCCCGCCAAAGCCGGGCTGTACCTGCTCTACATTCCGCCCAGCGCGCCTTCGGCAGAAAAGTAGGAGAACAACATGACTCTCAAAAATCACTTATGGGTTGGTTTTGGGCTTTTTCTCCTGCCCATCCTGTTTCAGGCGGCGCATTACACCGGCCTGCCTCAGCCGCGTCCAACGCCGCAGCTGCCGCAATACGCCAATTTCAGCATCCCCGAGGCGCCCACCCCTTCCGCCAGCCTGGCTCCCGCCGAGGTCAATCACAGCGGCGCGCGGGTTCTGATTGATATTAACCATCAAAACTCTTTTCAACTTTTGGATGTGGAACTCTTCACCCGCGCCCTGGCCGCGCGCGGCGCAGCCGTGGAATATTATTTTGTCAGCGACCTGGACCTCCGCCCACTGGCCGAGCGGCTGAAATACGCGGATGCCTTTGTGCTTTTTTCGCCTTACTCTCTTTTCGAGGCATCCGAAATTAGCGCCCTGCGCGATTTCGTTTCACAGGGCGGGCGGCTGCTGGTTTTCGCAGACGCCTACCGCGGCATGCAAGGCTACAACGGGGAATTTCCCGACACCGTCTTCTCCAACCTGCTGCTGGCGCCCTACGGGCTTTCGTTTGCCGGAAACTACGTTTACAACCTGGCCGAAAATGACGGCAACTTCCGCAATGTCAAATTGAACAGTTTTGCCGAAAACGTCCTGACCGACGGGCTAAAACAGGTCGTCTTTTACGGCGCGCGCTCGGTCAACGTCACCCGCGGCGCGGCGCTCATCCGCGGCGATGCCAACCTGCGCTCCTCGCTCAACGACCAGGGCGGCGAACTGGCCGTGGCGGGGTTGGATTCCAGCGGCAACGTGGCCGCCATCGGCAGTTACACCTTCATGACGCCACCCTTCGACCAGGCCGCCGACAATGCCCGCCTGATTCAAAACCTGGCCGAATTCGCGCTGGGCGGCGAGCGTCTGCCCACGCTGACGAATTTCCCCTTCGTCTTTACCCGCCCCGTCAGCCTGGTGACGGCGGGAAATACCCAACTGACCACCGAAACGCTGACGGCGGTTGCCGGGCTGCAGCAAACCCTGCGCGGAATCAATCTTCCGCTGAGCGTTGCCGCCGATACCGGCAGCGGCGACTGGCTGATTTTGGGCAGTTTTAGCGACAGTGAACTGCTCAACCCCTACTTTGACCAGTTCGGCGTGAAATTTGAAGAGGGCGGCGAGACGGTCACCATCGCCGGGCTGGGAGAAATTAGCCGCGCCGGAAACGGCGTCATCCTGTTGTTGCCAGGGCTGAATCACAACGCGCTGGTTTTGCTGGCCGATGCGCCCGAAGATTTGGTGGCGCTGATTAATTTGGCGGCCTACGGCGATTTATCGGGCTGCGTGATTCAGGAAAATATCGGCCTTTGCCCGGTGGGCAGCGGCGGCTCCTTCGGCGGCGAAGCCACGCCAACAGACGGGGCTGCCGGGTAGCATTCTGCCCTTCCCCATCGGATGTGAAGAAAATCCCGCAGGCGAAAAACCTGCGGGATTTTTTATTGGCGCTGACGGCTTAAAATTTATTTGGGGGGCGCGGCGGCGAGTTTTTCCAGCAAGGCGATTTCTTCGGCTTCGCTGGAAATTTCGTCATCCAGCCAGGCGGCGCGCAGGCGGCGCAGGATTTCGCCAAAGCGCGGGCCGGGAACCAGTCCCATTTTTAGCAGGCGGGTGGAGGAAAGTCGCGGACGTAGATTGCGCCATTTTTGGGCATAGATTTCCAGTTCTGGCTGGCGGGTGGCGAGAAAAACGGCGTACACGGCCAGAAAAGGCTCGTTTTCGAGGCGGGCCGTCCAGGCGGAGGCA
>JAVHNW010000075.1:4865-5501 GCA_036169755.1 bacterium
GGCGTAGGGCAGCGGCGGCGCTGACGGTTTGGGCCAGCCATTGGGGCAGGGTCAGCCGCGCTTGTAGTTTTTGCAAATCACTGGCGGGGAGCGGGGAAAACCACAGGGTGTAGGCCAGCGCCCGCTTCAACGGGTAGGCTCTCGGCGGGGAAATTTTTTGCCAGGGGGCTGGCAAAGACTCGCCCAGCGCAGGAATCAGGCTTTCGCGCAGGTCGAGGCCGCGCGGCAGGGCCTCCGCAATGATTTTTAGCAGGCCGAGTTGGTCGAGGGCGGTCAGGGCGGCCAGGGCGCGCGGTTCGTCCAAAATCAGGTCGAGTTCGTGGCGCAGGCGTTCTGGGCTGAGGCGGGCGACCAGCGGCAGGGCGGCGGGGAGGAGCGCGCGCGTATTTTCTTCGAGTTGAAAGCCGTAGCGCGCAAGGTAGCGCGCAGCGCGGTAGAGGCGGGTGGGGTCATCGCGGAAGGAGGCCGGGTGCAGGACGCGGATGAGGCCGTTGCGCAGGTCGGCTTGGGCGTTGTGGCGGTCAATCAGTTCGCCATCGGCCAGGCGCAGAGCGAGGGTGTTGAGGCTGAAGTCGCGGCGGGCCAGGTCATCAGCCAGGCTGGCGGGGGTGACGGTGGGCAGGGCGGCGGGGTGAG
>JAVHNW010000076.1:0-5466 GCA_036169755.1 bacterium
GCGGAATGTTGATGCTGTTTTTGACATCCGCTACCAGGTCGACATAGGTTTTTTCTAGCTCGGTGGCGGTTAGTGCCGGGTCGGTGGCGATGTAGTACAGGTTGAGTTCCAGCGCATCGGCTCCGGCTTCTTGCATGTGATGGGCGTAGCGCGTCCAGCCGCCTTTGGAGACTCCGTTCAGGCTGGCAATCACCGGCACGGAGACGGCTTTTTTGACGGCGCTGAGGTGGTCGATGTATTTTCCCGGCCCCATGGCGTACATGCCGCTGTCGGGCAGGTAGGAGGTGGCTTCGGCAAAGGAATCGGTTCCGCGCGTCAGGTAGTGATCCAACTCCAGGCTTTCGTGGATGATTTGCTCTTCAAAGAGCGAATACATCACCATCGCGCCGACACCCGCCTGTTCCAGTTTTTGGGCAGTATCAATTTTTTTGGTGAGCGGTGAGGCCGAGGCTACAATCGGGTTTTTGAGGGTCAGGCCCAGGTAACGAGTGGTCAGGTCAGTCATAGGATTTCCTCCAGGGAAAAGTCCAATTGTAAGAGATGGACGCGCTCAGGCGTCCATCTCTTGGGGATGCGAATAGTCGTCTTTCTGGCCGTTTTCTTTGGAATAACTCATGGCGGCCATTTGCTGGTAAAGATCCCAGTGGGTTTTGACGTTGTGCTGGGCTTCCTTGAGCAAATGTTCGGCGCGTTGTTCGTCACTTTGCAGCAACATGCGGTAGCGGGTTTCGTTGTAAATGTACTGGTCGAGGCCGATGCTGGGTTCTTTCGAGTCAATTTGCAGGGGGTTTTGTCCTTGTGTGGCCAGGGCCGGGTTGTAGCGGTAGAGCGGCCAGTGACCAGACTGAACAGCAAGTTTCTGCTGCTCAAGGCCCTTCGACATGTCAATGCCGTGCGCGATGCAGTGACTGTAGGCGATAATCAGTGATGGGCCATCGAAGGCCTCGGCTTCCAAAATCGCCTTCAGCGTTTGCTGGTCGCTGGCGCCCATGGCAATGCGGGCAACGTAAACGTAACCGTATGACATGGCAATCAGGCCCAGGTCTTTTTTGGAGATGCCTTTGCCCGCCATGGCGAATTTGGCGACAGCGCCCAGCGGCGTGGATTTGGAGGCCTGTCCACCGGTGTTGGAATAGACTTCGGTATCCAGCACCATGACATTCACATTGCGCCCAGAAGCCAGCACATGATCGAGCCCACCGTAGCCGATGTCGTAGGCCCAGCCATCGCCGCCGAAAATCCAGACTGATTTTTTGACGAGAATATCGGCCAGGGAGAGCAAATCTTTGGCTTTGGTGTCATTTTTCAATTTTGCGAGTTGTTCCTTCAGGATGGAAACCCGCGCGCGCTGATGCTGGATGCCCAACTCGCTGCTTTGGTCGGCGTTGAGCAGGCCTTCCACCAATTCCGGGCCGAGTTCCGGGCTGAAGTGGGGCAACAGTTCCCGGGCGTATTCTAGCTGTTTGTCGAGAGTCAGGCGCATGCCCAGGCCAAATTCCGCGTTATCCTCAAACAACGAGTTCGACCAGGCCGGGCCGCGCCCTTCTTTATTAATCGCCCAGGGCGTGGTCGGCAGGTTGCCGCCATAAATGGAAGAACAGCCGGTGGCATTGGCAATCACCGCGCGCTCGCCAAATAATTGCGAGACGATTTTGATATAGGGCGTTTCGCCGCAGCCCGCGCAGGCGCCGGAAAATTCAAAGAGCGGCTGCAGCAGCTGCGAATTTTTGATGGTGTTCGGGTTGATTTGGGTGCGGTCAACCTCCGGCAAGTTGAAGAAAAACTCCCAGTTGGCGGCTTCACTCTCGCGGAGGGCGGGCTGCGGCGCCATGTTGATGGCTTTGCGCCCGACCTGGGTTTTGTCTTTGGCCGGGCAGGCTTCCACGCACAGCGTGCAGCCGGTGCAATCTTCGGGCGCCACCTGAATGGTGTAGGCCATGCCAGGGAATTCCTTGAACTTGGAATCCATATGCTTGAAAGTGGCGGGCGCCTGTTCGAGCCCGGCTTTGTCGTACACTTTGTGGCGGATGACGGCGTGCGGGCAGACGAAGACACATTTCCCACACTGAATGCACAAATCGGGCTCCCAGACGGGAATTTCCAGCGCAATGTTGCGCTTTTCCCAGCGTGTGGTGGCGCTGGGGTAAGTTCCGTCCGCTGGCATGGCGGATACCGGCACGTCATCGCCTTCGTAGGCAATCATCGGGCCGAGCACATTGCGCACAAATTCGGGCGCTTCAGCCGGGACGGGTGCGCGGCGGCTGGTGACGCTGGTCAGTTTTTTGGGTACGCTGATTTCGTGCAGGTTGGCGAGAGTCTGGTCAACCGCCTCGAAGTTTTGCTGAATGACCGCTTCGCCGCGTTTGCCATAGGTTTTTTGAATGGCGTGTTTGATTTCTTCAATCGCCTGTTCGCGCGGCAGCACGCCAGAAATGGCAAAAAAGCAGGTTTGCATGATGGTGTTGATGCGCGTTCCCATGCCGGTTTTTTCGGCCACCTCGTAGGCGTTGATGACGTACACCTTGAGATTCTTCTCCAGGATGGCTTTTTGCGCTTCGATCGGGAGTTTGTCCCAAACTTCATCGGGCTTGTCAATGCTGTTGAGCAGGAAAATTCCACCCGGCTGGGCGTACTTCAGTACGTCAATCCGCTCCAAAAAGGTGAACTGGTGGCAGGCTACAAAATTGGCGGTGTTGGGCGCAATCAGATACGGCGCCTTAATCGGCTTGGTTCCAAAGCGCAGGTGCGAAATGGTAATCGAACCCGATTTCTTGGAGTCGTACACAAAATAGCCCTGGGCAAAGTTGTCGGTTTCAACGCCGATGATTTTGATGGAATTTTTGTTCGCGCCGACTGTGCCGTCCGAACCCAGCCCAAAAAAGACGCAGCGTACTGTTTCGGGATATTCGACCGAAAAAGAGGGGTCGTAGGCCAGGCTGGTGCCCGAAAGGTCATCGTTGATGCCGATGGTGAAGTGATGCTTCGGTTCGGGTTTGGTCATTTCATCAAAAATACCCTTGACCATGGCCGGGGTAAATTCCTTGGAAGAAAGCCCGTAGCGCCCGCCGATGGTTTTGACGCCCTCGCGGCCTGTCTCCACCAGGGCGTTGACCACGTCCAGGTAGAGTGGTTCGCCCGCCGAGCCAGGTTCCTTGGTGCGATCCAACACGGCGACTGTTTTTGCTGAGGCCGGAATGGCCTGCGCCAACGTCTCAACCGAAAGCGGGCGATACAGCCGCACGCGCAGCAGGCCCACTTTCTCGCCTTTTTCGGCCAAAAAGTTAACTGTCGCCTCAACGGTTTCGGCGCCAGAACCCATCACAACGATGACGCGCTCCGCCTGCGGGTGGCCGACATAATCGAAGAGGTGGTACTGGCGGCCAGTCAGCCCGGCGAATTTATCCATCTGCGCCTGAACGATGGCGGGGACGGCGGCGTAGTACAGGTTGGAACTTTCGCGCCCCTGGAAGTAAACATCCGGATTCATGGCGGTGCCGCGAATGAAAGGATTTTCCGGCTTCAGGCCGCGATTGCGATGCGCGCGCACCAAATCGTCATCAATCATGGCGCGCAAAACAGAATCTTCCAGATATTCAATCTTGGCAACTTCGTGCGAGGTGCGAAAACCATCAAAAAAGTGCATGAACGGGATGCGGCTCTGCAAGGTGGCGGCCTGCGAAATCAGCGCAAAATCGTGCGCCTCCTGAACGCTGCCCGAACTGAGCAGTGCCCAGCCCGTCTGACGGGTGGCCATCACATCCTGATGGTCGCCAAAAATGGAGAGCGATTGCGCCGCGATGGAGCGCGCCGCCACATGAAAGACGGTGCTGGTCAGTTCGCCCGCAATTTTGTACATATTTGGAATCATCAAAAGCAGGCCCTGGCTGGCGGTGAAGGTGGTCGTCAGCGCGCCGGTTTGCAGCGAGCCATGAACCGCGCCCGCCGCGCCGCCTTCCGATTGCATTTCTGCCACCAGCGGAATGGTGTTCCAAATATTGCGCTTGCCCTTGGCTGACCACTCATCGGAAAGTTCACCCATGCCCGAAGACGGCGTGATGGGGTAAATGGCGATGACCTCGTTGGTGCGGTGGGCAACGGATGCGGCGGCTTCGTTGCCGTCAATGGTGATGAATTGTTTTTTTGCCATGTAAAGAACTCCTTGAAATAAACAGGACAGTCTTGTCCTGGTGGAATGGCTAAATATCCGTACAAGTTTAGTCGTCCCGCGCTTTTTAAGAAAGTAATATTTTACATATAAAAAACCTGCGGGTTGTCATATATTCGGACAATAACCCGCAGGTTTGTAAGAATTGAATTTTTGTCTTGAAACTGGAAATTTGGCCGGGCGAAAATGGCGCAATTTTAAGCCTGGGCGCTAAAAGTGACTGCGCGCCAGCAGCAGCGCCGCCAGGGTTTTGGCGTCTGGCAGCTCGCCGCTGAGCGCCATTTCCAGCGCGCGCGCGGCGGGAATGTTTTCGTTTTGCAAAAACTCATCCTCATCGGCATCCAGCGGGTCGGGGAAGAGGCCTTTTGCCAGGTAAACAAACATCAGTTCGGTGGAGTAGCCGGGGGCCAGGTAAAAACTTCCCAGCGGGGTGATTTCGCGGGCATTCATCCCCGTTTCTTCGCGCAGTTCGCGCCGGGCGCAATCCGCCGGGTTTTCGCCCGTTTCCAGCGTTCCGGCAGGCAGTTCGAGCAAGTCTATTCCGGCGGCGTGGCGATATTGGCGCACGAAAATCAGGTTTCCCGCTTCGTCGAGTGGAATTAAAATCACCGAGCCGTGATGTTCGATGATGTCGAAGCGCGTTTCTGCGCCGGAAGGCGTGCGCAGCAGGTCGCGCCGAATGGTGAAGGCGCGTCCCTGGTAGATGGTTTCGCTGTGGAGCAGGTCAAATTTTTGCATGGTGACTCCTTAAAAAAAGGAGGAAAGACGGATGTCTTTCCTCCGGGAAGGCAAAGCGGCGTTTTTTAGGGGATTTGCAGAACCTGACCGGCGCTGAGGTTGGCGGTGGCGCTCAGCCCATTGACGGCGGCGATGTTAACCGGGTCCACGTCGCCGAATTTGCAGGCGATGCTGGCAAACGTGTCACCGGAGAAGACGGTGTAGCTGGTGGGGTGAGATTTGAGGGCGCGGTTGGCGGGGAAAGTGCCGGTCTGTGGAATTTTCAGCGTCAGGCCGGGTTGAAGAATTTGCCCATCGTTCAACCCGTTGAGGGTCAGCAGTTCATCGGGGTTGATGTTGAAACGGCGCGCGATGCAGTAGGGGAATTCTCCGGCGCTGAGGGTGTAGGTCGCCGGACGGACGACGGCCACAGTCGGGAAGGGGGTTACTGCCGCGGGCGGATTCACCGGAACGATGTTGCTGTCGGGCGTCAGGCTGGGAAGCGGTGTGACGCCGACGGGGCCAGCATTGGCCGGGTCGAGCGTGACTACGACTTGCGGCGTGCCGTTGATGACGATGGGCGT
>JAVHNW010000077.1:0-5460 GCA_036169755.1 bacterium
GCAGAGTCGAGGCCGTCAATCGGCGCGGCGGTGGCGGCGGTGGTCGGCAGCAAGAGCAGGTCAAATTCTTCAAAGAATAAATCGAAATAGCGTTTCATTTCGCTTTGAGCGCGGCGCGCCAGGGCATATTCGGTGGCGCTGACGGCGCGTCCGCGTTCCAGGCGCTCGCGCACATCCGCGCCGAACCAATTTGGCTGGGCGGCCAGCCGCTCGCGGTGAAAGGCGGCGGCATCGGCGATGACCATGGTGCTGTTGGCCTGAGCCGCTTCGCGCAGGCGGGGAATTTCCTTTTCGGTGACGGAGGCGCCCAGGGCGCGGATTGCCTCGGCGGCGCGGCGCAGCGCTTTCAGGATGGAATCCGCCGCTTCTTCGATGAATCCGCCCGCCGCCAGCGCCACCCGCCATTCGCCGGAGGCCAGCCTGGGCGCGGGGAAAATTCCCTGGGCGCTGTTCGGGTCCTGCGCGTCAAATCCACGCAGCAATTTGTACAAAATTTCGACATCTTCCACTGTTTTTGCCAGCGGGCCAACGTGGTCGAGATTCCACGAGAGCGGCAAAACGCCGCGCGTGCTGACTCGCCCAAAAGTGGCTTTGAAACCGGCCACGCCGCACAACGCCGCGGGAATGCGGATGGAGCCGCCGGTATCGGTGCCGAGCGCGCCGAGCGCCATGCCGCTGGCAACTGCCGCCGCGCTGCCGCTGGAGGAACCGCCGCTGATGCGGGCCGGGTTGCGCGGGTTGCGGACGGGGCCGGTGTGCGGGTTGATGCCGGTAATGCCGAGGGCAATTTCGTGGGTGTTGGTTTTGCCCAAAATTTGCGCCCCGGCCTGACGCAGTTTTGCGACCGCAAAGGCATCTTTTGCGGCGGGCTGCTGGCCGAAGAATTTCGGCGACCCGGCGGCGGAGGGCAGCCCGGCCACGTCAATCAGGTCTTTGATGGCAAGGGGAATGCCGGAAAGGCTGCCCGCGGCGGGCGGCACGGCGAAAGGCTGGCGCGGAGCGAGGGCGGCAAAAGCGTTCAGAGTGGGGTTTTTCTGCCCGATGACGGCCAGGCAGGCCTCGGCCAGGTCTTGCGGGGTCGTTTCTCCGGCGCGCAGGGCGGCCAGGGCCGAGGCAATCGTCAGGCGGGTGGTATCCATTTTCATTTAAAACAGCCCAATCACTTTGCCGGTTTTCAAATCCAGGTCCACGTCGTAGAAAACCGGGCGGGTGGGCAGGCCGGGCATGGTGCGCATTTCGCCCAGCAGCGGGTAAAGGAAACCGGCGCCCACGCTGGCGCGGATGTCGCGCACGGGGATGCGAAATCCGCTGGGCGCGCCTTTCAGGGCCGGGTCGGCGCTGAAGGAGAGATGCGTTTTCGCCATGCACAACGGCAGTTTGTCGAAACCGAGTTTGGTGTACAGGGCGATTTTCTCTTCGGCTTCGGGCAGGTAATCCACCCCTTCGGCGCCGTAGATTTCGCGGCAGATGATTTCGATTTTTTCTTTGATGGATTTTTCCAGCGGGTAGAGAAATTGGAAGTGGCTGGGTTTTTCGGCGGCGCGGATGACGGCCTCGGCCAGGGCGATGGCTCCGGCTCCGCCGTCCATCCAGTGGGTGGAGACGACTGCTTCCAGCGCCCCAGCAGAAAGCGCCGCCTGGCGGACGAGTTCCACCTCGGCGGGGCTATCGCTGGCGAAGGAGTTGACCGCCACGACGACATGTACGCCATATTTGAGCGCGTTTTGAATGTGGCGTTCCATGTTGGGCAGGCCCTGGCGGACGAGTTCCAGGTTTTCATCGGTATATTCGGCGGCGAGGGGTTTTCCGGCCACGACTTTGGGGCCGCCGCCGTGCATCTTGAGGGCGCGGACGGTGGCGACCAGCACCACCACCTGCGGAACAAGGCCGGAGTAGCGGCATTTGATGTCGAAGAATTTTTCCATGCCAATGTCGGCGCCGAAGCCGCTTTCGGTGATGACGTAGCCTTGCGGCCCGACCAGTTTGAGGGCGATTCTATCGGCGATGATGCTGGACTGGCCGTGAGCGATATTGGCGAAAGGCCCGGCGTGGACGATGGCGGGCGTGCCTTCCAGGGTTTGCATCAGGTTGGGCTTGATGGCGTCCTTCATCAGCACGGTCAGCGCTCCGGCGGCGCCCAAATCTTCGGCGGTGACGGCTTCTCCGGCGTGGTTGGTGCCAATCACCATCGCGCCGAGGCGCGCGCGCATATCGGCCAGGCCGGTGGTGAGCGCCAAGATTGCCATAATTTCGCTGGCAACCGTGATGTCGAAACCGGTGCGGCGGGTGTGGCCTTTTTCTTCGGCGCCCAGGCCGACTTCGATTTCGCGCAGGAAGCGGTCGTTGGTGTCCATCACGCGCCGCCAGGTGATGGAATCGGGGTCAATATCCAGCCGGGCAAAGCGGCGGCGTTCTTCGGCGCTCAATTCTGCCGGGTCGTTTTTTTGAATGCCAAGTTTTTGCAGGCGGCGCAGCATGGAAGGGGAAAATTTGCGCCGTCCTTTTTTATCGGGCGGGCAGAGCGCATTGAAGAGTTTTTCGTCATCGGGAGTCTGGCTTTCATGAAACATGCGCGCGTCTATGGCGGCGGCCAGTAAATTGTTGGCGGCGGTGATGGCGTGGATGTCGCCGGTGAGGTGCAGGTTGAAATCTTCCATCGGAATCACCTGGCTGTAACCGCCGCCCGCCGCGCCGCCCTTGATGCCAAAGGTCGGCCCCTGCGAGGGCTGGCGGATGCAGGTGAACACTTTTTTGCCGAGCAGCGCGCCCAGCGCCTGGCTGAGGCCGACTGTGGTGGTGGTTTTTCCTTCGCCCAGCGGCGTGGGCGTGATGGCGGTCACGTCAATGTATTTTCCGTTGGGGGCTTCACCCAGACGTTCCAAAATTTCCAGTTTGATTTTGGCTTTGTACGGGCCATAAAATTCCAATTCTTCGGGCAGGATACCACTTTCTTCGGCCACCAACCCAATCGGCTTGATGTCGGCGCTTTGGGCAATGTCAATATCCGAGGGGACCGGGCGCAGTAAATTCAATTTGAGCGGTGTAAACGAGGGGGACATGGATTCTCCTTGAATGGGAAAGTGTTCTTAGATTGTGCAAAATTGCGCGAGAAAATTCAATGGATGTACGTCACCGATTTGTCACAAACCATTTTTTTGCGGGGTGGTGTTATAGTAGCCTCACACCAAAACCAGGCGACATGGTACACAAGGAGGCCGACTCATGTTGAAAATTGAAAAAATCAACACGGAAAACCGCCGCGAGGTGGAGCGTTTTGTGCGCTTTCCCTATCAGCATTACCGCAACTGCCCGCAGTGGGTGCCGCCGCTCTTGCTGGATGCGCGGCTGTTCCTCAACCGGAAAAAACATCCCTTTTACGAGCATTCTGACGCCGATTTTTTCCTGGCCCTGCGGGACGGGCAGCCGGTGGGGCGCATCGCCGCGCTGGAAAATAAAGCCTTCAACCGCTACCACGCCGTCAGCGAGGCGGAATTTTACTTCTTTGAAAGCGTGGATGACCCGCAGGTTTCGCAGGCGCTGTTCGAGGCCGTCTTCGCCTGGGCGCGGGCGCGCGGCCTGAAGCGGGTCATCGGCCCAAAGGGCATGGGGCCGCTGGACGGGTACGGCATTCTGGTCGAGGGTTTTGAGCAGCGTCAAATGATGACCATGATGAATTACAACTACGCCTATTATCAGCGCCTGGTAGAAGCCGCCGGTTTTGAAAAAGAAGTAGATTTCGTCTCGTGCTACCTGCCCGCCGCCAGTTTCCAAATTCCAGAACGGGTGACACGCATCGCGCAGCGCGTGGCCGAGCGCGGCAATCTGGCCGTCAAACGCTTCAAAAACAAAGGCGAATTAATTGCCTGGGCCGGGCGCATCGGCCAGGCCTACAACCAGGCCTTCGTCAACAACTGGGAATATTCCCCGCTGACACCCGCCGAAATCAAATTCGTAGTCGAAAACATCATCACCGTTGCCGACCACCGCCTCATCAAAATCATCACCCACGGCGAGGAAGTGGTCGGTTTTCTGTTCGCCTTTCCCGATGTCTCCGCCGCCCTGCAGCGCGCGCGCGGCCAACTGCTGCCTTTTGGCCTGCCCGACCTGCTGCTCGAAATGAAACGCACCAATACCGTGGCGGGCAACGGCATGGGAATTTTGCCCGCCTTCCACGGTCACGGCGGCAACGCCCTGCTCTACGCCGAACTCGGCAAAACCCTGCTCGACTTCAAACAATTCACCCATGTTGAAATGACCCAGGTCGCCGAAAGCGCCACCCAAATGCGCGCAGATTTAAAAAACCTGAATGGGGTCGAATACAAAAATCACCGCGTCTACCGGAGGACTTTATGAATCACCCGCTGGAATGTTTGCCCGCATCGCGGCGAAAAACACTCTTCTGCTTGTTTTTCGCGCTAACGCTGATTATTTTGGGCGTGTTCCAGGGGCTGGATTTCTCGCTGAGAACACGCGCCGCCCCGGCAGGCATCATCACCTTTGAGTTTGCGCGCAACGCCCACCAGGCCGGGCAAATCATCAGCTCGTGGAGCCTGCCCGCCCGCCTCAGCGCCGCCTTTGGCCTGGGGCTGGATTATCTCTTCATGCCGGCCTACGCCCTGACGCTTGGGCTGGCAACGTTGTGGGCGGCAGAGCAGTGGCCGCTGAGCATCTGGCGGCGCCTGGGAAATTGGCTCGGCTGGGGCATCTGGCTGGCCGCAGCCTGTGACGCGCTCGAAAACGTGGGTTTGTACGCCGCATTGCAGGGCTATGGCAATGATAGCAGCGTGGCAATTGTCTACACGCTGGTTAATATCAAATTTGGGCTGCTGCTGCTGGGCCTGGTCTACGCTCTGCTTGGTTTGGCTGGCCCGATAGCCAACGCCTGGCGCAGACGGGCTGACCGCGCCTGAACCGTGACCCGTCTGGCTTATTTTGTTACAATGCCCCCATGCACAAACGACTTTTTCTGCTGATGTTTTTTCTGGCGGCCTGCGCCCCCGCCGCTCCGGCGGCCACGGCGACCGCCAGCCCGCTGCCCTTCGTCACCGCCACCCTGCCGGTGACGAACACCCCAGCCGCGCCGCTGGTTGAGACAGCCAGCCTGGCGGCGCCACAAAGCGCCACAGACACAGCGCTGACTGCCGTTCAGGTAAATGTGCGCGCAGCCCCCGCCGCAGATGCCGCCGCCATCAGTTTGCTGCCCGCCGGGGTGCAGGTTCAATTGACCGGGCGCGACTCTACCGGGACGTGGATTCAAATCATCGCGCCCGAATCCGCCAATGGCCTGGGCTGGGTGACCGCCGTGGCCCTGACCTTCAGCGGCAGCCTGGAGGCGCTCCCGCTGGCGGTTGAGGCTGCGCCCGCCGCCGCGCCCTCGCTCAGCCCCACCCCCGCCTTCCGCGCAGCCACCTCCAGCCAAATCAATGTCCGTTCTGGCCCGGCCTCTTCTTTTGAATCGCT
>JAVHNW010000078.1:0-5455 GCA_036169755.1 bacterium
AATGGCGACCACGGCAACATGGCCTGTGACCACTATCACCGCTGGCGCGAAGACCTTGCGCTGATGAAAAACCTGGGGCTGAAAGCCTATCGCTTCTCCATCGCCTGGACGCGCATTCTGCCCGCCGGGCGCGGAGCGGTCAACCCCGCCGGGCTGAAATTTTACAGCGACCTGGTGGACGCCCTGCTCGCAGCCGGAATCACGCCCTACGTCACCCTCTACCACTGGGATTTACCCCAGAGCCTGCAGGACGCAGGCGGCTGGCCGGAACGCGCCACCGCCGAAGCCTTTGTCGAATTTGCCGATGTCGTCAGCCGCGCCCTGGGCGACCGGGTGAAGAACTGGATTACCATCAACGAACCCTGGGTTGTCGCCCAAATCGGTTATCGTGAGGGCCGCCACGCCCCCGGTCACAGCGACCTGGCGCAGTCACTGGCCGCCAGCCATACCCTGCTGCTGGCGCACGCCCGCGCCCTGCCAATCATCCGCCGCAACAGCCCCGGCGCCAGGGTGGGAATCACGCTCAACCTGGGGCCGCAAGTTCCGGCTTCGGATAGTTTTTCCGATCGGCGGGAAAGCGCCCGGCTGGATGGTTACATCAACCGCTGGTTTCTCGACCCGCTGAGTGGACGCGGCTACCCGCAAGATACCGCCGCCTGGCTGAACTGCAAGCTCGATTTTGTGCAGCCCGGCGACCTGGAAGCAATCGCCGCGCCCATTGACTTTTTGGGCATCAACTATTACACCCGCACCATCGTCCGCGCGCCCATTCCCGAAAACGAAAACGCCCCGCAAACCCTCTTCCGCGGCCAGGAAATTACCGACATGGATTGGGAAGTCTACCCGCAGGGCCTGTACAACCTGCTGGGCCGCCTGCACTTCGACTACGGTTTCCCGGCCTACTACATCACCGAAAACGGCGCCGCCTTCCCAGACGAGATCAGCGCCGATGGGCAGGTACACGATGCCGCCCGCACCCGCTACCTTCAGCGGCACATTCAAATGCTGCACAAAGCCATCCAGGCCGAAATCCCCGTCAGCGGCTACTTTGTCTGGTCACTGGTGGATAATTTCGAGTGGGACAAGGGCTATTCGATGCGCTTTGGCGTCACCTATGTTGACTACGCGACACAGAGCCGCATTCTCAAAGACAGCGGACGCTGGTACCAGCAATTTATCCGCGCCAACGCACTGGAAGCCTGACGCATGGACGTGGAAACTCCCGCCTACCTGAACCCCTCCCTGCCGAGGGAAGAGCGCGTGCGCGACTTACTCAGCCGCCTGACCCTGGCAGAAAAAACCGGGCTGATGAGTCATGGCGCGCGCGGCGTCCCCCGCCTGGGGATTCCAGCCTACAATTATTGGAGCGAAGCCCTGCACGGGGTGGCGCGCAATGGCCGGGCGACTGTTTTCCCGCAGGCCATCGGCCTGGCCGCCAGCTGGGATGTGGAACTGATTCAGCAGGTGGCAGACGCCATCAGCGACGAGGCCCGCGCCAAATTTCACGCGGCCCTGCGCCGCAACGGATTCAGCAACCAGTACCAGGGGCTCACGTTCTGGTCGCCCAACATCAACATTTTCCGCGACCCGCGTTGGGGCCGCGGCCAGGAAACCTGGGGCGAAGACCCCTTTTTAACCGGCGAACTGGCCTCGGCCTATGTGCGCGGAATGCAGGGAACAGACCCGCGTTACCTCAAAACCGCCGCCTGCGCCAAACATTTTGCCGTCCACTCCGGCCCGGAAGCCGAGCGTCACAACTTCGACGCCACCGTCAGCCAGCACGACCTGCGCGAAAGCTACCTGCCCGCCTTCCGCAAACTCGTCACCCAGGCCAAAGTCGAAGCGGTGATGGGCGCCTATAACCGCCTGTTTGGCGAACCCTGCTGCGCCAGCAGCCTGCTGCTGACGGAACTCCTGCGCGGCGAATGGGGTTTTGAAGGGCATGTCGTCTCCGACTGCGGCGCCCTGAGCGATTTCCACCTGCATCACCACGTCACCGCCGATGGGGTCGAATCGGCGGCGCTCGCCATCCAACAAGGCTGCGACCTGGGCTGTGACGAAGTTTTTGAAAATCTACCCGAAGCCATTCAGCGCGGCCTGATTAGCGAAACCGACCTGGACCGCGCCCTGACGCGCAGCCTCGGCACACGCTTCAAACTGGGCCTGTTCGACCCGCCCGAAAGCGTCCCCTACGCCCAAATTTCGCCCACCGTCATCGCCTGCGAAAAACATCGCGCCCTGGCGCGCCGCGCCGCCGCCGAATCCATCGTCCTGCTCAAAAACAAAAACGGCATTTTGCCAATTGCCCCCAACACCAAAAAGATTTTCGTCACCGGCCCCACCGCCACCAGCCTGGAAGTGCTGCTGGGCAACTACTACGGCTTCAACGAACACATGATCACTTTTTTGGAAGGGCTGACCGGGCGCATCCCCGAAGGCATGGGGCTGGAATATCACCCCGGCGCGCCGCTCCTCCACCCGCGCCAAATCCGCGAAACCTGGGCGCCCGCCATGGCCCAAAGCGCCGACCTCGCCATCGTCTGCGCCGGGCTGACCTCCGCGCTGGAAGGCGAGGAAGGCGAATCGCTGCTCTCCCCGCTCAACGGCGACCGCGACAACCTCGCGCTGCCCGCCAGCCAGGTAAACTACATCAAAGAATTGGCCGTTCATGGCGCGAAAATCGTCCTCGTCCTGACGGGCGGCAGCCCGATTGCGCTGGGCGAAGTCGAAAACATGGTGGACGCGATTCTCTTCGTCTGGTACCCCGGCATGGAAGGCGGGCGCGCCCTGGCAGACGTGCTCTTTGGCGACAGCCTGCCCGGCGGCAAACTGCCCATCACCTTTCCCAAAAGCCTGGCCGACCTGCCGCCCTTTGACGAGTACAGCATGGCCGGACGCGGCTACCGCTACAGCGCCGCCGAACCGCTCTATCCCTTCGGTTTTGGCCTAAGTTACACGCAATTTGAGTATCGGGAGCTGTCGCTCTCGCAGAATCGGCTGCCGCGGGGAGCGACTCTCACCGTCAGCGTTTCCCTGCGCAACGCGGGAGAACGCCCCGCCGCTGAAACCGTTCAACTCTACCTGAGCCCGCTTCCCGCCCGAAAAGGCGAGGCCAATCAGCGCCTGACGGCTTTTCAGCGCGTTTTCCTGGCCCCCGGCGAAACCCGCCTGCTGAAGTTTTCGCTGGGCCCGGAGGCCCTCACCAGCGTGGACGCAAACGGCCAGGAGCGCCAAATTCCCGGCCAGTACCGCGTCACCATCGGCGGAAGCAGCCCCGACCCGCGCGCTCTGGCTCTCGGCGCGCCCCAACCCGTCAGCGCCGAATTTTTCCTCGACTAATTTAAGACAACTCTCCCGAAAGGATTTCCATGTCTGACTACAGCCCAAAACCCGAACACAAATTCACCTTTGGCCTTTGGACCGTTGGCAATCGCGGCGCCGACCCATTTGGCGCCGCCACCCGCGAACACAAAACCCCCGCCGAACTGGTGCGCCTGCTGGGCGAAGTCGGCGCGTATGGCGTCAACTTCCACGACAACGACCTGATTCCGATTGACGCCACCCCCGCCGAAGCCGCCGCCATCAAAAAAGATTTCCGCCAGGCGCTGGCTGATACCGGCCTGGTGGTGCCCATGGCGACCACCAACCTGTTCAGCGACCCGGTTTTCAAGGATGGCGCTTTCACCAGCAACGACCCCAAAGTCCGCGCCTACGCCCTGCAAAAGACGATGAAAGCGATGGATTTGGGCGTGGAATTTGGCGCGAAAACCTACGTCTTTTGGGGCGGGCGCGAGGGAACTGAAACCGACTCCAGCAAAAGCGCGCTGGAAGCCATACGCCGCTCGCGCGAGGCCATGAACTTCCTATGCGAATACGCTCTCAGCCAAAAATATGACCTGAAATTTGCGCTGGAAGCCAAACCCAATGAGCCGCGCGGCGACATCTACAACCCAACCACCGGCCATATGCTGGCCTTCATCGCCAGCCTCGACCACCCCGAAATGGTCGGCGTCAACCCAGAAGTGGCGCACGAACAGATGTCGGGGCTGAACTTCATGCACAGCGTGGCGCAGGCCTGGGAAGCGGGCAAACTTTTTCACATTGACCTGAACGACCAATATCCTGGCCGCTACGACCAGGATTTGCGCTTTGGCTCGCGCGACCTGAAAGCCGCCTTCTTCCTCGTCAAATTTTTGGAAGATGTCGGCTACAGCGGCAGCCGCCACTTTGACGCGCACGCCTACCGCAGCGAAGATTACGCAGGCGTCAAAGATTTCGCGCGCGGCTGTATGCGCAGCTATCTCATCCTGAAGGAAAAAGCCGCCCGCTTCAACGCTGACCCCGAAATTTCGGCAATTCTGGCCGAAATCAACCGCCCAGACGCCAGCCTGACGCCGCTCTTCGGCAAATTCTCCCCCGAAAAAGCCGCCGCCCTGAAAGCCCGCCTCTTCGACCGCCCAGCGATTGCCAGCCGCGGCCTGCAGTACGAACGCCTCGACCAACTGACGATTGAAATTCTAACCGGGGTGAGGGGAAACAAGTAGACGGGTAGGGCCCTGTTTCATCCCCCCTCCAAAAAAACCTTATGAGATACTTCCTCGGCCTCGACATTTCCACCACCGCCAGCAAAGCCTTGCTGATCAATGAAAGCGGCGCGGTTGTGGCCGCGGCCTCGCAGCCGCACAGCCTGCAGACGCCGCGCCCGCTCTGGTCGGAGCAAAACCCCGCCGAATGGTGGCAGGCCGCTTCAGCCAGTATCCGCTCGGTGTTGGCGCAGGCCGCCCTGCGCGGGGACGAAGTTGCCGCCCTCGGGCTCACCGGCCAAATGCACGGCCTGATTCTGCTCGACGAGGCCGGGCAGGTTCTGCGTCCGGCCATTTTGTGGAACGATGGACGCACACAAAATCAGTGCGATGAAATTCACCGGCGGATTGGGCGGGAGAAATTTATTCAAATCAGCGGCAACGCGGCGCTGACCGGCTTTACCGCGCCGAAAATTTTGTGGGTGGCGCAAAATGAGCCAGAAGTTTTTGCCCGCGCCCGGCACGTTTTGCTGCCCAAAGATTACATCCGCTACCGGCTGACCGGCGATTTTGCGATGGACAAGGCCGATGGCTCTGGCACGGCGCTCTTTGACCTGAAAACGCGAGACTGGAGCGCCGAAATCCTATCGGCGCTGGCGATTCCAGCCGAATGGATGCCGCCCACCTTTGAGGGAACAGCCTTCACCGGCCAAATCAGCGCCGAAGCGGCCAAAATCACCGGGCTGAGGGCGGGAACGCCGGGGGCGGCGGGGGGCGGCGACCAGGCGGCGGGCGCGGTGGGCATGGGCGTGGTGGAACCCGGCGTCATCGGGCTGACGGTGGGAACCAGCGGCGTGGTTTTTGCCACAACACCATCCGCTTTAATTTAGCCGCAGGGCCGCCTGCACGCATTTTTTCACCCCGCGCCGGGG
>JAVHNW010000079.1:0-5424 GCA_036169755.1 bacterium
CAGCCCCAAATTGCCTTCCGCGCCATCTGACAAAAAAGAATCCACCACGCGGAAGCCGGATTGCGCCGCCAACTGGCTTAATTCGGCGGCGGAAAAATGATGCGCGTAACGCAGGCCCAGGCCGCCGCTGCGCCAATCGAGCAGATAATCGCCCTCATCCACATCCCCGGCAGAAAGCGCCGCCCGCTCCCAGGGCAAAATGCGCGCCCGCAGACGAGGGCTGTGCAAAAATTGCCACACCGAAAGACTCAGCCGTCCGTTCGATCCCAGCGCCGCCCGGGCCTGATTCAGCAGGCTCAGGCGCAGTTCCAGGCCGGGAATATGATGCAGGGTGGCAAAACAAGTAATCCGCGGCCAATCGCCCTCCAGCCGGGGCCACTCCCCCGTCAAATCGGCCTGCAGAAAACGGGCGCGAAAGCCCTCCGGCTGCGATTCTGCCGCCTGCAGCAGGGGCGGGCTAAAATCCAGGCCCAGATATTCGCCGCGAAAACCAGAGGCGGCCAGGGCGCGGGCAAATTCTCCATTGCCGCAGCCCAAATCCAGCAGACGAGTTTCGTTCAGCAGGCCGTCAATGCCGCGGCGCACGCCCGGCTGAATCCGTCCGCGCGTGGCCGAAAAGGCCGCGCCAAACGTCTGGTAGAATTGGCGATTGATTTCAATCAGATGAAGGGCAACTTTTTTTTGCACAGGTAAATTATACCGGTATGAGTCTTTCTGAACGACAACAACGCTGGCAAACACGCAAAACGCTGACCCCCGAAAAACGGGGGGCGGCGCGCCTGGCGTTGGAGCAAATTCGCGCCGGGGTAGAGGTGATGCGCGCGCTGCGCGCCTCTGCGCTGAGCGATGGCGGCGTGCTGAGCAAATCTGCGCTGGTAGCGGCCTACCAGGAACTGGTGGCGGCGGGCGAACTGGCCGCAGACCCGGCGCTGCTGGAGCGCATCCGCATGAAACCGATGCGCACCCAATCCGGCGTGACGACCGTCACCGTGCTGACCAAACCCTACCCCTGCCCTGGCAAATGTATTTTCTGCCCAACCGATGTGCGCATGCCCAAAAGTTACCTGCCTGATGAGCCGGGAGCCATGCGCGGGCTGGAACACAATTTTGACCCCTACGCGCAAGTTGCCTCACGCCTGACCGCGCTGGAAGCGGTGGGACACCCAACCGATAAAGTGGAACTGCTCATTTTGGGCGGCACCTGGAGCGCCTACCGGCGCGACTATCAGGAATGGTTTATCCGCCGCTGCTTCGAGGCCCTCAATGCCCCAGGCGGCGCGCCGGCCGAAGAAGAAAGCCCGCTCCCGCTGGAAGCGCTGCAAGCCATCAACGAAACGGCGCCTCACCGCAACGTTGGTCTGGTCATCGAAACCCGCCCCGATGAAATTGACCCGCGCGAACTGGCCTGGCTGCGTCATCTGGGCGTGACCAAAGTTCAGATGGGGGCGCAAAGCCTGGACGACCGCATTTTGGACATGAACAAGCGCGGCCACACGGTGGAGCGCACCCGTCAGGCGGTGGCGCTGCTGCGCGCGGCAGGTTTCAAAATCGAACTGCACTGGATGCCCAACCTGCACGGCGCCACCCCGCAAAGCGACCGTGAAGATTTTTCACGGCTGTGGGACGGTTTTTGCCCGGACGAAATCAAAATTTACCCCAATCAACTGCTGGCAAATGCGGAACTGTACGAAGTCTGGCAGCGCGGTGAATTTCGCCCCTACACCACCGCCGAATTGGTGGAATTAATCGCCGACATCAAAGTAGTTGTGCCAGCGTACTGCCGCATCAACCGCGTCATCCGCGACATACCCTCCACCAACGTGGTGGAAGGCAACAAGCGAACCTCGCTGCGGCAAGACGTGCTGATTGAGATGAATCGGCGCGGAACCCGCTGCGCGTGCGTGCGCTGCCGCGAGGTCAGGGGCATCCCCGTCAGCGTGGAAGAGCTGCGGCTGGAGGATTTCATCTACCCGGCAGGCCCCGCCGAGGAGCATTTTCTCTCCTTTGTGACGCCAGACAATCGGCTGGCAGGTTTTTTGCGGCTCTCCCTGCCGGGAGCCGCTGCGCCCGCAACCGGCCTGAACGACCTGACAGGCGCGGCGCTCATCCGCGAAGTACACGTCTACGGGCAGTCGCTGCCGGTGGGCGCAGAAAGCGGAGGCGCAGCGCAGCACATCGGCCTGGGCACGCGCCTGCTGGCCGAAGCGGAAACAATCGCCCGCGCGCGCGGTTTTGAAAAATTGGCCGTCATCGCCGCCGTTGGCACGCGCCGCTATTATTTGCAGCGCGGTTTTACGCGCGGCGAATTGTATTTGGTGAAGAATGTGAAATGAGCAGTAGTAAGCGTTAAGATGCCATTTCCAACCCCCAAACAACCAGTCATCCATGTCTCTTTTCCTTCAACTTTTCTGGGTATTTGTCAAAGTGAACCTGCTCAGCACTTCGGGGCCGGCTTCGGTGGGATTACTGTATCAGGAGGCAGTGGGAAAATTCGTCAGTGACGCGCAGTTTGTGCAGGCGGTGGGATTTTCCTCCGTGCTGCCCGGCAGTGACGCGCTGCAATTAGCCATGTACATTGGCTATGCGGCGGGCGGCGTTGCGGGCGGGCTGGTGGCGCTGGCAGGCTCAATTTTGCCGCCAACGGTAATTATGATGGGGGTGGTTTTTCTACTTCAGCGCGTGCGGCGCGAGGCCTGGGTCAGCAGTTTCGTGGAAGGGCTGGCCCCGGCCATTTCGGTGGTAATCCTCTTCAGCGCGTGGAAAATTTTCGAACGAGGCGGCGAAACCGGCTGGCTGGGCTGGGCGCTCGGCGCGCTCAGCCTGGCCGCCATGATTTTTAAGGCCCCGGCGCGGGTGATTATCCTCGTGGCAGGCGTAGCCGGAATTCTCATTTTGCGATGAAGCAGTCCAAACTGACCATTTGGTCGCGCCTGTTGTGGATGTTCCTGAAGGTGAATTTGCTTTCACCCTCCGGCCCGGCCTCCATCGGCCTGCTTTATGAGGAAGCCGTCGGCAAAATTATGACCGAAGCGCAATTTGTGGAGGCGGTGGGGGTTTCCAACGTGCTGCCAGGCAGTGAAGCGCTCAAACTGGCGATGTTTGTCGGCTTTGCCGCAGGCGGCGTGCCAGGCATGACCGCCGCCATTTTGGGCGCGGCCCTGCCGCCCACCGTGATGATGTTTCTGCTGGCGCTGGTTTTACAATATTTTCAAAAAGAAGAGTGGCTGCAAAAATTTGTTTCTGGCATGAGTCCGGCAGTGGCTGCGCTGATGGTCATGGTGGCCTGGGACCTTTTCCGCGCGGGCAGCGCCAAGAAAATCAACCGCCGCGCCGCGCTGATTGCCGCCTTGAGCGCGCTGGCCCTCTTCTTTAATCTGCCCTCGCCGCTGGTGCTGCTCGGCGCAGGCATTTTGGGCGTTATTTTGTTCCGCTAGGAAAAGAAAACATGAAACCCCGCTTGCAAGTTTTTACCAATGGTTTTGAAGGTAACTGGCCTTCCATCGAGTACGCCGCCTGGATGGCTGACGCCATGCAGGCCAGCCTGACCCTGACCGGAACGCAGGAAAAAAGCGCTGAAAAATTTTCGGTGGAAGAAATTTTCAGCCGGGCGGTCAGCCTCTTCCAACAAAAGAAACTCAACTATACGCTGGAACTGGGCGATGAGCCCATCGAAAGCCTGATTGGGCGCGCCGCGCAAAACAGCCCAGACTCGCTGTTCATTTTTGGCCCACTGGGGCGTTCACGACTGCGGCGCATGGCGCAAGGCCGCTCATTTCGAGAAATTATGGCGCAGGTGAACGCGCCGCTTTTATACGTCCCCGCCGCGCGCCTGCCTTTGCAAAAAGTGCTGATTTGTCTGGGCGGGCTGAAATATGTGGTCACCGTGGAACATTTGGGGCTGAAAGTGGCGCAAATGACCGGCGCCGCCGTCACCCTGCTGATGGTCGTCCCGCCGGTAGACCTGGATTACCCCGAAGCGCGCAGCATCCGCGAAAACTCGCAAACCCTGGCCGAGACGGACACCCTGCCCGGCAGGAGTCTGCGCGAGGGGCTGGCAAGCGCCGCCAGCCTGGGGGTGAGCGCCTCCGTCAAAACCCGCAACGGCATCATTGTGGAAGAAATTTTGGACGAAATCAAGACCGGCGGCTACGACCTGGTCTGCATGGGGTCTCCCTTCAGCGCCCACAGCCTGCGTCACCTTTTTACGCCCAATGTCACCGCCGAGGTGGCCGAGGCGGCGCAAGTCCCCATTTTGACGATGCGCTTCCAGGAAAATCATCCCCAATGAGCCGCAGCAGCCCGGCTCAATCTCGTGTAGAATAGCGTTCCCACTCAAAATTTTACGAGGTACATTCATGTCATCCAGCCCCACCCGTGAACGGGTCAATCCCGAAAAAGTCAACACCACACCGCTGCGCCGCCCAGAATGGATTAAAGTGCGCGCGCCCTCCGGCGAAACCTATGAGCGCCTGCACACGCTGATGCGCTCCAAAGCCCTGCACACCGTTTGCGAAGAAGCCATGTGCCCCAACATGGGCGAATGCTGGGGCAGCGGCACCGCCACCTTTTTAATGCTGGGCGATGTCTGCACACGCTCCTGCGTTTTTTGCGACATCAAGCATGGCCGCCCCAACGCCATGGATTGGCTGGAGCCAGAGCGCGTAGCGCAGGCGGTCAAATCCATGAACCTGAAACACGCCGTCATCACCTCCGTCAACCGCGATGAACGCAAAGACGGCGGCGCGCCCATCTTCGCCATGGTCATCCGCCGCATCCGCGAAATTCACCCCGGCTGCTCCATCGAAGTGCTGATTCCCGATTTCAAAGGCTCGCTCGAAGCGCTGAAAATTGTGATGGACGCCCGCCCCGAAATTTTGAATCACAACGTGGAAACGGTGTCGCGCCTCTTCAAAACCATTCAGCCGCAGGATAACTACGCCTGGGCCGCCGCCACGCTGACCAATGCCAAAAAACTCGACCCGGAAGTGCTCACCAAAAGCGGAATCATGGTCGGCCTGGGCGAGGAATTGGACGAAGTCAAAGCCGTCATGCGCGACCAGCGCAGTTGGGGCGTAGACATTTTGACCATCGGCCAATATCTCCAGCCCAGCAAAAAGCATTACCCGATTACGCGCTACTACACGCTGGATGAATTCACGGAGTTGCGCGACTATGGCTACAGCCTCGGCTTTAAATGGGTGGAAGCCAGCCCGCTGACGCGCTCGTCGTACCACGCCTACGAACAGGTGCGCGCGCTGAGCGTGGTTCACCGCAAACTCTACGGCGAAGAAGCCATGCAGGCCTATCAGCCGGTAAAATAAACGCGGAAAACGATGCGCAAAAAAAACGGAACGCCACCCGCGCTCCGTTTTTTTTTTGCGCCAAAATCCCCGCCTAGCCGCGATAGGCCAGCAGGCGCAGGCC
>JAVHNW010000080.1:0-5419 GCA_036169755.1 bacterium
TGGCTGGATGCCCTGCTTCAGCCGACCGGCGCTTTCTGGCAGCTGACCCCCAGCATCTTCGTGGCGACTCGCGCCATCAAAACCGGCGCCGCCGCGCCCATCCCCACCTCGCCGCTGGAAATGTTCCAATGCCCGGCCTGCGGCGCAAGCGGCCTGACCCCACAGGGCGAAAGCCTGCGCTGCTCCTGCGGCAAAACCTGGGACGCTTCTGGCGGCATTTACGATTTTCGCCAGCCTCTGTAACTGGGAAAACAAAAAACCGGCGAAAAATCGCCGGTTTTTTGTTTTTTTTTGCGGCTTTCAGGCGGCCATGCGCCCCGTCAGCCAACCCACCATGGTTTGAATTACCTCAGCCTGTTCCGGCTCATTGTGGATTTCATGATAAAAGCCCTCCCATAACTTGAACGTGACCAGGCCCCCGGCCTTTTCGGCGAATTCACGCGAAGCGGCGGGCGAGGTCAACCGGTCGGCAGAGCCGTGCATCAACAAAATGGGGGTTTTTAATTCTGCGGCATGTTCCAGCGACCACAGCCCGGCGGCATACATGCCCAAAAACAAGCGCGAGGTGATTTTGCTGTGAACGAGCGGGTCGGCGATGTAGGCATCCACCACCGCCTTATTCCGCGAGAGCGCGCCCGTCTCCAGCCCACTGGACTGGGAAAAAGAGGGCGAAATGGCGTCCATCATTTTGGCGAGCGTAATTTTTGCGGCGGGCGGCTCAAACGCCAGCCGAATCCACGGCCCGGTGACGATGGCGCCGCGCACTTCCGGTTTGGCGCGCAGCAAATAATTGAGGGTCAAATTTCCGCCCATTGAATGCCCGTAGAGAAAGAGCGGCAGGCCGGGGAAACGCTGCTGCGCCTGCGCGAAAAAGTCGCCGATGTCGCTTTGCAATTGGTCGTATGAGGGAGTATGCCCGCGCTGTCCTTCAGATTGGCCGTGACCGCGCAGGTCAAAGCCCAGCAGGGCAAAGCCCGCCTGATTAAAAGCCTGCGCCACGTGCGCGTAGCGGTTGATGTGTTCGCCATGCCCGTGAATCAAAATCACCGCGGCTTTTGGGTTTTCCGGCGTCCATTGACGCGCGTAAAACTGGGTGCCATCCTTCCCAGACCAGCGCCATTCAGTTGCAGTCATTTTCGCTCCTTTTGAAAAGAAAAAATTACTCTTTTGCCGGGCCAATTTCAAACCGGCAGTATTCATCGCCGCGCGCCAGGCAGTGCGTCTCTGTGATGACGTGTTCCGCGCCGGTCGCCCACAGCACCGCCTCACCAATCGAGCCGAGATAAAGGTGGCAAAGCGGCGTTTCGCTGCTGCGACCCCAGCAAATGGCGCAGCTACGCTCCACATACGCCAGGGTCTCGCCGTTTTCTTCCACCCAGGCGTCCACTTCAGCATTGCTTTTTTTGAGCGCATTGACCATGCCATTTAAAATAAATTTAATGCGCTGCTTTTCGGGCAAAAATTTAATCGCCGCCCCGGCCAGGCCCAGCAGAGCAGCCTGCTCGCGCAGACCATACTGAAAGGAAGCCTTGCCGATGCGCCGCAGCATCCCCTTGCCAGCACGGCCATAAAAATCTTCAATCGCTGCGTTCAGTTTGGCATAGTCCGAGGTATTAATGGCCGGGGTCATATCGTTGGGCGGCAGCTTGTTGATGTAACGCTCCAGCCCACAGGAACGCAAAACGGTGTGCAGGCCGTTGGCGCCCATCACTTCCTCGGCAGAAACCAGCGCCTGGCGCACCAGGCCGTTGACGATGACAGAGTCGCTACGGGGCATAGAAACCTCCTGACGGTTAAAACTGACAGGTGTAAACCGGGTAACTTTCTCCGGTACGCTGGAAACCAAGTTTTTGATAAAGCGCCAGCGAATTGGCGTTACTGGCCTGTGTATTGACTGTGATTTGGTCGAGGCCGATGCGCTGCGCCTTGAAAAACAAATCGCGGACAAGGGCCGCGCCCACGCCGGAATGCTGCATGGCGGGCGAAACCGCCAGGCGGGCCAGGTGCGCGCGCGCAACACTGCGCGTACTCATCTGATAGCCAATTATTTCTTCACCGCGCAGGGCGACACTGGCAATGCCCAACAATCGAAAAGCGTGCTGCAGCGAAGCGAGCGAGTTGCGCCACAAAGGCGTAAAGGCGGCGGCGTCCAACGCGGCAACTGCCGGTAAATCCTGAAAGCGCATCGGGCGCAGCAAAATTTCGGGCGGCGCGGACGGCTGATGGGGGGCGGAATTCTCATATTCGAGCAGGATAACATCTTCACTATGCGAAAATTGAGCGTCCAGAAGAAGTTCGCGCAGCCAGGGTTCCAGCGCGATGGCGGCGGCGGTGACGGGGGCGCTCAATTCCTGACGGGCAGCCTGCCACAGACTGCGCCAACTTTCTTGCAGACCGCTGCGCTGGTCATGCACAAAAAGTCTCAGCCAGGCGATTTTCTCCGGGTCGGGCGGACAGGCCAGGGCGGCGCTGAGGTCCTGGTCGCGCTCCAGCGCCCAATATTCCGGCGCGCCCAGCCAATCGAGCGGGGAACGCCAATCCAGGTGGCGATGAAGATGCGCGCCCAGCCGAATCAGGTTGTCGAGGCGCGTTTGGTCATCGGGCCGCGCGCGGCGCAAACGAGTTACCATCGCAGTTTGAGCAGGGCACGTAGAATTTTTTGTTTGAGGGTGGGGTTTTTCAGGTTACGCAGGCCGCTGTTCATGGCAAATAGCGCATCGAAGAATTTTCCACGGCGCACAAGCAGGCCAGAAATGGATTGCATGACCTTGAGGCGCAGTTGGTCTTCGCCAATGGTTTCCAGCAAATCGGCGCAGGCCTGGTAGCGGGCGATGGCTTCGTCAGCGCGGGCCAGGGCTTCGAGCGCGGCGGCTTCGTTGCCGAGGGCCAGCGCCTGGCGGCGGGTGTCTCCCGCCACGGCGAAAGTTTCGGCGCTGCCGCTGACCGCATCGTAGGCGGCCTGGGCGTTTCCGGCTTGCAGCCAGGAGACGCTGGCGTTGTTGTTGAGTTCGGCGGCTTCGAGGCCTTGCACACCGGCGGCGGCCTGGGCGTAAAGGGTGGCGGCGCGTTCAAAATCGCCAGTTTGGTAGGCCTGGGCAGCGTTATCAGAGAGGGATTTGGTGTCAGTCATCGGGCGCTCCACTTACAGGGTGATGTCGAGCAGGCCTTCGGCCACCGAGCGCAATTTTTCGGTGGAGAGCATGCTCAGGTTGCGGGCCAGCGCCAGGTAGGGGCGGTTGACCGGCATGCAGACGAAGGCCCGCAGTTCGAGCGGGAGTTCCAAAAATTCCTGAATGGATTGTTGTTCGTTCATCCATTGACCAACCGGGCCGTTTTGGTCGAAGAAGGATTCGACTCTCCCGCCGAGGACGGTCAGCAGGGCTTCCAGTTCGGCCAGGGGGATGGGTTTTTCGCCCAACTCGTAGGCAGTCAATTTTCCCTGGGCGATGCCGGTTTCGAGGGAAAGCGCTTTGAGCGAAATGCTGGCCTGCAGGCGTTTTTGGCGCAAAATGGTGCCGATGATGCGGTGACGCAGGCTCGCCAGGACGGTGAGATTAATCGGCGCGGTGCGCGAGGCGTCATCGGAGAGGGCTTCGTGGCTCCAAAAATGTTGAATGGGCAGGTTGAGGTAGTAAGCCAGCACTTCCAGCTCGGGCAGGGAGGGCGAGCGGCGGCCTTCCTCGCAGGCCTTCAGCGAGGCGGAGGTGACGCCGATGGCGCGGGCGGCTTCTGCCAGGGTTTTGCGCGCCGCCAGGCGGGCATCGCGGATAAGAACGCCCAATTTGCGGGTGCGGAGGTTAATCTGCGCTTGGATGCTCATGGTCTTTTTTCCAGTAGATGTGAATCGGTTGGGGTGATTATACCCGTTTCAGCCTTATCGTTTTCGCAGCATGTCGCCCAGGTTGGCGCCAAAAATCTCAGGCGGGAGTTTGAATCCGGCGGCTTCGAGGCGCGGCGTGAAAAGCGGGCGGATGCCGGTCGGCTTGAGTTGTCCAATGACTTTTCCATCAGATGAAATACCGGTCTGTTCAAAGCGGAAGATGTCCGTCAGGACGATGGTGTCGCCTTCCATGCCAGCGACTTCGGTGATGGCGGTGACTTTGCGTGAGCCGTCTTTGAGGCGGGTTTGCTGGACGATTAAATCTACAGCGGCGGAAACTTGCTGGCGGATGACTTTGATGGGCAAATCCATGCCCGCCATCAGCACCATGGTTTCGGTGCGCGAGAGCGCGTCACGCGGGGTGTTGGCGTGCAGTGTGGTGAGCGAGCCATCGTGGCCGGTATTCATCGCCTGCAGCATGTCGAGGGTTTCACCGCCGCGGCACTCACCGACCACAATCCGGTCGGGACGCATGCGCAGGGCGTTGCGCACCAAATCGCGGATGGTGACGATGCCTTTGCCCTCCAGGTTGGCGGCTTTGGTTTCCAGGCGCACGATGTGGTCTTGCTGCAGTTGCAATTCGGCGGCGTCTTCGATGGTGACGATGCGCTCATCTTCCGGGATTAAGCCCGACATGACGTTCAGGAGGGTGGTTTTCCCTGAACCCGTTCCGCCAGAAATGACGATGTTGAGGCGCCCAATCACGCAGGCGCGCAAAAATTCGGCCATGGGCGCAGTGATTGAACCGAAGTCAATCAACTGCTGCATGGTTAATTTGTCTTTGCGAAATTTGCGGATGGTGATGGCCGGGCCGTCAATGGAAACCGGCATAATCACGGCGTTGACGCGCGAGCCGTCTGGCAGGCGGGCGTCCACCGTGGGCGAATCGGCGTCCACGCGGCGGCCCAACGGCAGGATGATGCGGTCAATAATTTTGAGTACATGCTCGTTGTTTTCAAAAGTGACGCCGGTTTTCGTTAAGTGTCCTTTTTTTTCAACGTAAACTTTTTTAGGGCCATTGACCATGATTTCACTCACGTCCGGGTCATCGAGCAGGGGTTGAATCGGGCCGAAACCGAGCAGTTCATCCAGCGCTTCCTGGGTGATTTGCTGCCGAATCGATTCGGGGACTTTGTTGCCCAGGCGCGAGAAAATATCGTCCAATTTTTGGGTGACGACGGTTTTGCGCTGCTCATACGGCGGGTTTTCACTCTCCAACTCGCGGGTCAGCGTGTCAATGACATAATGCTTCAGTTTGAGCAGGTCTGCTGAGGAAAGCCCGCCCGAGGTGGATGCCAAAATTCCCTGTGCCATGATTTATCCCTTGGTGTAGACGCTGTCGTCACTGGGAATGACCCAGACAATTTGCGAGCGTGAAATGGTCATAAAGTCCGTTTTATAGAGCAGCGTACCATCCGCCGCAATGACTTTGGCATCCGTAACCGGTAGAAACAATTCGTTGCGGTCGAGTTCATCTTTCACCCGACCCTCCAGCCGAACATGAATGCTGCCCTCAATGCGGTGGGTGGTGGTCTGAAT
>JAVHNW010000081.1:0-5419 GCA_036169755.1 bacterium
CCCAGGCGACTCGCTCCGCCGCCGACCTGGTGAACACGCTGTAATAAAACGAACTCGCCGATATTTTGTTCCGCTACGGCGAAGAACGCCAGGCCCGAAAAATCGCCCGGTTAATGGTGCAAAACCGACCGCTGACCAGCACCCGACAACTGGCCGACCTGCTGCTGAAAGTATTTGGACACCGCGAACGCATCCACCCGGCCACACGCAGCTTTCAGGCGCTGAGAATTGCCGTCAACGGCGAGTTGGAAGCGGTGGAGCAGGTTTTACCCCTGGCCGCTGGCCTGCTGCGGCGCGGAGGCCGCCTGGCAGTGATTTCCTTCCACTCGCTGGAAGACCGCCTCGTCAAGGACTATTTTCGGCGCGAAAGCCGCGACTGCCTTTGCCCGCCGCGTCAGCCGGTTTGCACCTGCGGCCACCAGGCCAGCCTGCGCGAGTTAAACCGCAAACCGCTCAGCGCAGGCGCAGCAGAAATTCAGACGAATACGCGCGCGCGCAGCGCCAAATTGCGCGTAGTAGAAAAATTATGACCGCCTCTGCCACTTCCCGCCCCCGCGGCCCACGCCGCACTTTTGCCGCTTATTTAGAAGCGGCTGGTTCGTTTAATACGAACATCAGCCTCTCGCCCAGCCTGCGTCAGCAATGGCTGGTAATGTTCATCGGCGTGGTGATGCTGCTAGCGCTGATTGCCGGGCTGTACCTGGAAGTCACCTCGCGCGCCGCCATTGCCGGGCGCGACATCCAAAACCTGGAAGTTACCATTGCCACCAATCAGCGCGCCAACGCCGATTTGCAAACTCAGCTGGCGGGCCTGCTTTCGGAACAAACCCTGCAGGCGCGCGCTGAAGCCCTCGGCTATCAGCCGCTGGAACGCGCCGACCTGGACTTCATCCTCGTACCCGGTTACCTGCCCGGCGGCGGCGTTCACCTGACGGTGGAAACCTCTGACGAGCAAAATATCGCCAGCGAACCCGCCTTCCAGCAATCGCTGCTGGAATGGATTGCGCAACAACTGGAAAGCGCCTCGGCGCCCCTGCCAAGATGAAAACTCTTTTTCGCTTCCGCTCGCGTGTTTTAGCCGCGCTTTTTGCCTTTTTTGGGCTGATTATTCTGGTGCAAATCATCCGCATTCAGTACAGCCCGCAGGCCGCCGCTTTCCTTCAGCAAGGCGACCGCTATTCGGGCGAATTCCGCACACTTTACCCGGAGCGCGGACAAATTTATGATCGGCACGGCTTTTCGCTGGCGAGCAATCAGACCGTGTATGAGGTGGGCGTCAGCCTGCGCGACATCAAAAATGCGCACAGCATTGCCTTGAGCATGAGCGTGGTATTGAACATGGACTACAACACCGTCTACGATAACCTGCTCAACCCGCCCGCCGGAATGGTGTACATGGTGCTCAAAGATTACGTCCCGTCACAGCAGGCGCTGGCGCTGCAAGACCTTCAGCATCAACTGGACGGGCAGTACCAAAAAGCCGGAGACCCCAGCCTGGCCGGGTTGGATTTTCGAGCGCATTTGCAGCGCGCCTATCCAGAAAACGCACTGGCTTCCAATGTGTTGGGATTTGTAACTCTGGAAGGACGCGGCTACTTCGGCGTGGAAGAAAAATACAACGACCTGCTGGCGGGCGTGCCGGTGACGGTTTGGGTGCCAGAAAGCCCCAATCGCGCCGAGGAACTTCCGCAAGTTCCCAAGGGCGCCGACCTGATTTTGACGATTGACCGCGAAATACAGGCCGCGGTGGAACAAATTTTACGTGACGCGCTGGCCGAAACCAACTCCCAGGCCGGGACGATTGTGGTGATGAACCCCAAAAACGGGGAAATTCTCGCCATGGTTTCCAGCCCGCAGATGAACCTGAATGATTTTTCCAATTACAACAATATTTATCACAGCGCCGGTGAATTCAACCGCGCCATTTCCACCCAATACGAACCCGGCTCGGTCATCAAAATTTTGACCATGGCCGCCGCCATCGACTCGGGCATTGTCGCCCCCGGCACCACCTATCTCGACACCGGCTTCTATGAAATCGGCGGCGGCTACGTTTACAACTGGGACCGCGGCGCCTGGGGCGTGCAAGATATGACCGGCTGCCTGGCAAATTCGCTCAACGTGTGCATGGCGCGCCTGGCCGATTTAATGGGAACCGATACCTACTACACCTACATGCGCCGCTTTGGCCTGGGACACCCAACAGGCATTGACCTGGCCGGTGAATCTGCCGGACGGCTCAAAACTCCCGGTGACGAAGACTGGTATCAGGTTGACCTGGGCACCAACGCCTTCGGCCAGGGTGTCGCCGTCACCCCCATTCAAATGCTGGCTGCCGCCTCCGCGTTAGCCAACGATGGCAAGATGGTCTACCCGCATTTGCTCTACGGCATGGTCAGCAACGGCCATCAATACGACACGCCGACTCAGGTGCTGGGAACGCCAATTTCGCCGCAGACCGCCCGCACCGTCAGCGAAATGCTCTCCGCCGCAATGGAGCGCAACCAGTCGCTGGCGCGGCTGGATGGCTATCGGCTGGCAGGCAAGACCGGGACAGCGCAAATCCCCGAAAACGGCGTGTACCAATCTGACGCGATTAACGCCTCCTTCATCGGCTGGGGGCCGCTCGACGACCCCCAATTTATGATTTACGTCTGGCTGGAACGCCCCGAAGCCGATTGGGCCTCCTATGTTGCCACCCCGGTTTTTCGCACTGTGGCCGAAAAGCTGGTGGTGCTGATGAAAATTCCTCCCGACAGCGTGCGCCAGCAACTGGCTGGCCAATAAAGGAGCCTGTGTTCAGTCTCGCCGATGTATTTGAAGCCCTGACCAACCTCCGCCCGGCAATCGCCCCCCTGGTGATTACCGAGGCGGCGATTGATTCACGCCAGGTTATCCCCGGCGGGCTTTTTGTTGCCATTCCCGGCGAAAGGGTGGACGGGCACGATTACATCACCCAGGCTTTTCAACGCGGGGCAGTCGCCGCGCTGGTGGAACGGGACGTAGAAGAACCATTTGCCTTGTTGGATTTGCGCCCAGGCGCGCGCAACACCCTGCCCACCCGCCTGCAGCCACCGCTTTTGCTGCGCGTTGAAAACAGCGTGGCCGCCCTGCAAAAAATCGCCGCGTTTTGGCGGCAAAAACTGAGCCTGAGAGTGGTCGGCATCACCGGCAGCGTGGGAAAATCCACCACCAAAGAGGCCGTCGCCCAGGTACTCAGCCAGCGTTACCACACCCTGAAAAGCGCCGCCAACCTCAACAACGAAATCGGCCTGCCGCTCAACGTTTTGCGCCTGACGCCCGGCCATCAATACGCCGTGCTGGAAATGGGTTTCTACGTCCCCGGCGAAATTGCCCAACTCTGCCAAATCGCCCGCCCGCAAGTCGGCGTCATCAACAACATCGGCACCGTTCACGCCGAGCGCGCCGGTTCACAGGAAATCATCGCCCTCGGCAAAGGCGAATTGGTGGAGGCCCTGCCCGCCGCGCCAGACGGAATCGCCATTCTCAACTGGGATGACCCACTCGTCCGCCCGATGGCAAACCGCACCCAGGCGCGAGTCTTCACCTACGGCCTCGACCCGACCGCCGATTTGTGGGCAGACGAAGTCACCGGCCTGGGGCTGGAAGGCATCCGCTTCCGCCTGCACTCTGGCAGCGAAACCCTGCATTTGCGCGTCCCCATGATTGGTCGGCATTCCGTTCACACCGCATTACGCGCCGCCGCTGTCGGCCTGACGGAAAACCTGAGCTGGGATGAAATCGTGCGCGGCCTGCAAGAAAGCCAGACTCAGCTGCGGCTGGTGGCGGTCCGCACCGAAAACGGCGCGCTGCTGCTGGACGACACCTACAACGCCTCGCCCGAATCCACCCTGGCGGCGCTGACCCTGCTGGAAGAACTCCCCGCCCGGCGCATCGCCGTGCTGGGCGACATGCTCGAACTCGGCCCCTACGAGCGCGAAGGCCACGAAAAAGTCGGCGCGCGGGCTGCCGAAGTAGCCGAAACGCTGGTCACCCTCGGCGTGCGCGCCCACCTCATCGCCGAATCGGCGCGCCGCGCGGGCATGAAGCGCAAAAACATTCACGAATACGAAGACCGCCAGGAAGTCACCACCTGGCTGCGCCAAAACATTCAACCCGGCGACTCGGTGCTCATCAAGGGCTCACACGGCCTGCACATGGAACACATCGTCGCCGCGCTGGAGGTGGCGCAATGAAAGAATCCACCCTCGCCGTCAGCCTGGCCGGGCTGAGTTTTATGTTAACCGTCATCTGGGGCGGCCCCTTTTTGCGGATTTTGCGCCACTTCAAAATCGGCAAAATCATCCGCCTGGAAGAACCTGGCAAACACCAAATTAAAATGGGAACGCCCACCATGGGCGGCATCATGGTCATTGTTCCGGCGCTGCTGCTGACGGTTTTGCTCAACGCCGCGCCGCTGATTGGGCTGAAACTGGCCGGGCGCTCGGTGCTCGTCCCGCTGACAACCATGCTGGCTTTTGGTATTTTGGGCGGCGTGGATGACTGGGAAGGCATTCGCGGCAAGCGCAAGGGCGATGGCATGACCATTCGCGTCAAATTCATCTCGCAATGGCTGCTTGCCTTCGCCATCGCCTGGACGCTCAAATTCGTGCTGGAAACGCCAGGCCTGTACATTCCCGGCGTCCAGCGCGTCATCGAATTCAACGGTTTCTGGTGGCTTTTCCCCGGCGGCCTGGTGCTGGACCTGGCGCCCTGGATTTATGTGCTGATTGCCATGTTCATCATCGTCAGCATGACCAACGCTGTCAACTTCACCGACGGCCTCGACGGCCTGGCCGGGCTGATTTCGGCCACGCTCTTCGCCGCCTACGGCGTTATCGCCCTGCTGCAGGGGCAGGTTTTTCTGGCGCAATTTTCCTTCACCCTGGTCGGCGCGCTCTTCGGTTTTTTGTGGTTCAACGTCCATCCGGCGCAATTATTTATGGGCGATACCGGCGCCCTGGCGCTCGGCGCCACCCTGGCCGTAGTCGCGCTGATGACTGGTCAGTGGGCGGTTTTGCCGCTGATCGCCGTCATCCCTTTCAGCGAGGCGCTCAGCGTCACCATTCAAATTTTCTACTTCCGCTGGACGGGAGGCCGCCGCTTCTTCAAAATGGCGCCCATCCACCTGCATTTTGAAATGCTCGGCTGGAGCGAAACACAAATCGTGCAGCGTTTTTGGCTCATCAGCCTGCTGGCCGCCCTGCTGGGCGTCGGCCTGGCGATGGCCTGACGGAGACCATGATGGAAAATCTTTGGAAACGCAAACGAGTCATCGTTCTTGGCGCCGCCCGGCAGGGGCTGGCGCTGGCGCGCTATCTGGCGCGGCACGGCGCCATCGTCGTGCTGAATGACCGCCGCGCGCCCGAAACCTTGCAGGAAGAAATAGCCAGCCTGG
>JAVHNW010000082.1:0-5405 GCA_036169755.1 bacterium
GCGGCGAGTGGGACGATATTAACCCGGCGCTCAGCCCCGACGGCCACAAATTGGCTTTCGCCTCCAGCCGCAACAATTATTTTGACCTGTACCTGCTCGACCTGTCCAGCGGAAACGTGACCCGGCTGACGGACAGCCCGGCCTACGAGGCCTCACCATCCTGGTCACCGGATGGCCTGTGGGTGACGTATGAAACCTACCTGGACGATAATTTTGAAATTGCCATCGTCTCCACCACCCAGGCCGGTCAGGGCGCGCGTCTGACGAGTGACCCCGCCAGCGACCAATCCCCAGCCTGGGCGCCCGGCGGCAGGCAGATTGTCTTTGTCTCTGACCGGGGCGGGCAGCCGCAAATTTGGGCCGCCAACCTGGATACGCCCGGTGAAAACCGCTTCCAACGGATTGCGCCCGCGGACCGCGCCAGCCAGACCCGCCCGGCCTGGTCACCAGATGGGCGTTTTTTGGCCTGGGAGCAAAACAGCGAGAACCTGCCGGCCCAGGTGATGATTTGGGACAGCGCCGACCCGCTCGCCCCGGCGCGCCCGCTGGCTCCCGGCGGCAGCCCGGCCTGGAACTGGGACGGCAGCCAGGTGGCCGCCACCCTGGAAGACGCCAATCAGGATTATCTAACGGCCTACGCGCTGGATGGCAGTTTGCGCCTGCCGCCGCTGGTCTCTCCGCGTCTGCGCGGGGTGACATGGCGCTGGCTGGCCGTGCGTCCATTGCCACAAATTTTTGCGCGTTTCGCCGCCGCGCCGACTGCGCTTTTTTTGTCTCAGACCCAGCCGCCAGAAAAAAACCCGCCGGGGCGGGCAGTGCTTTCCGCACTGGAGGGCGTGGACGCGCCCGAAGCCAAACTCCACGACGCGGTGGACGAATCATTCACCGCCCTGCGCCAGCGCGTCAGCGCGGAAAGCGGCTGGGATGTGCTCGCCAGCCTGGAAAACGCCTACGCCCCGCTCACCGCCGCCCTCGACCCCGGGCGCGGCGACTCGTGGCTCTACACCGGGCGCGCCTTCGACATCAACCCCCTGCCGCTCAATGTCGGCTGGATGCAGGTGTACCGCGAAGACCGCAACGGCCAAAGTTACTGGCGGCTCTTCGTCCGCCCGCAGGCGCAGGATGGCAGCGCCGGAGAACCCCTGCGCCAGCGCCCCTGGGATTTTAACGCCCGCTACACGCTCAACCCGCTGGCCTACGAACAGGGCGGCGCGCTCATGACCGCCATTCCAACCGGCTACTGGGTGGATGTCACCAGCCTGGCACGCGCCTACAATTGGCAGCGTTCCGCCGCGCAAACCAACTGGCGTACCTACTTTAAAGGCGCACTCTTCAACGAATTTATTCAGCCTGGCGACAATACCTGGCGCGAGGCCATGCTGGAACTCTACCCGCCAGAAATTCTGATCACCCCCAGCCCAATCATTCCACCCACGCACACGCCAACCCCCACCCCCACCGGCTACCGCTACAAAACGCCCACGCCCACCATCACGTCCACCCCCACGCTGCAGCCCAGTTTCACCCCGCAGCCGTAAACCGGCACAAGGAATTTACTGTGCACCTCTTTCCTCTGCCTCTGTGGCGCAAGTCTCTGACTTGCGTGGACAAACCGAAGGTTTGCCCCACGTGGCGCAAGTCTCTGACTTGCGCGGACAGGCCGAAGAATATCCTTGCTTTTTGGGGAATCATCTTCGGGCTTGGACTTGCCGCCTGCAGCGCGCCCGCCCCGCAACTTGCCTCCACGCCGCAAAGCGCCGCCTCCCCGCTGATTCCGGCTCCCGTTGCGGCAAGCGCCACCCCGCCCCTGGCCTGCCCCAACGCTGATTGCGTTCTCCCCGTCCCCGGCGAGGCGGCCCCCGCGCCGCTGCGCTTCGCCCTGCCCACGCCCGAAGCGGCGCCCGCCTCCGCCTGGCGTCCACCGCTCTACCCCGTCCCCTGGGCATTGGGAAGTTATGACCATTTCTACTTCATCCGCCCCATCGCCGCAGATGAAGTCAACTGGCCGGTGGCCGACTACCGCTACGGCGGCGTCTTCTTTGAGGGCGTCACCCACACCGGGGTCGACATCCCCGCCCGCGCCGGAGCCATCGTCCACGCCGCCGCCGCCGGAACAATCGTCTGGGCGGGCTGGGGTTTATTCAGCGGCGAACCCAACAATACCAACGACCCCTACGGCCAGGCCGTTGCCATTCGACATGATTTTGGCTACAATAACCAGGCGCTCTACACCGTCTACGCCCACATGCGTCAGGTCGACGTGACCTACGGCCAATGGGTGGACGCCAATGCCCCGCTGGGCGAAGTCGGCGACACCGGCTACACCACCGGGCCGCACCTGCATTTTGAAGTGCGCGTGGATAAAAACGCCTACTATTACACCCGCAACCCCGAATTGTGGATTGCTCCACCGCAAGGTTGGGGCGTGCTGGCCGGGCGCATCATGAACGACAAAGGCGAAACCATCACCAAAACCTCAGTGCTGGTACGCTCCAAAATCACCACCCAGGAATGGAAAGTGTACACCTACGGCCCCGAAGCCGTGCGCCCGGATGATTTTTACGGCGAAAACATGGTACTCAGCGACCTGCCCGCCGGGCCGTACACCATTTTTGTCACCGCCGGAGAGCAAATCCGCAAGACGGAAATTGAAATCCGCCCCGGCGAAATCACCTATTTCACTTTTCGCGGCGACCAGGGCTTTTCTTTCAACCTGCCCGCCCCCTCCTGGACGCCACAACCCTGACCCGAAAGGACTTCCTCGCATGACACAAGTAACCGACACCCTGGCGGCCTACATCGCCAAAGAAATTCTGCGCCAGCCCAAACGGGCGATTTCAGCCACCGAAAAACTCATCTCCAGCGGGTTGATTGATTCCTTCAGCCTGGTGGATTTGGGGCTGTTCGTCGAAACCACCTTCGGCGTTCAAATCGACGACACCGAACTCAACGCCGAAACGTTCGACTCGCTGGAAGAGTTGGAACGGGTGATTGACGAGAAAAAAGGTTGAAAGTGGAAAGTTAAAAAGTATCCAACTTTATCATCTCCTACTCTCTAATTTTCCAACTTCTTCTCCCATGCTCCCAGCCATCATCCAACAAAACTACCTCAGCCAGCCAGGAAAAACGGCCATCATTCTGCAGCGCGCCGGGCGTGAGGATGAAGCACTTTCCTACGCCGACCTGACGCGCGGCGCGTTCCGCTATACGCGCGCCTACCAGCAGGCCGCCATCGCCCCTGGCGACGTGGTTGTATTAATTTTGGCACACGGCGCTGATTTAATTTTCGCCTTCTGGGGCGCGATTCTCGGCGGGCAAATTCCGTCCATCATGCCCTTTCTGACGGAAAAACTCGCGCCAGAGCGCTACCGCGCCGACCTGGCAGCCCTGGTCAGCGTCACCCAACCAGCGGCGATGGTCACCTCGCCCGAGTTCGAGGCCGACGTGCGCGGCGCGATTGGGCCGGGAAGTTCCGTCCGCGCGGTTTTACTCACCAGCCAAATTCCAGCCGAAGCGGAAGTCAACTTTCAGCAGGCGGGCGGCCTGGCGCGTTCCCCCGAAGAAATCGTCCTGCTGCAGCATTCATCGGGCACCACCGGCCTGCAAAAAGGGGTGGCGCTTTCACACCGCGCGGTTCTCCACCAGTTAACCGCCTATCGCGCGGCGATTCGGCTTCAGCCGCAGGATGTGCTCGTCTCGTGGCTGCCGCTCTATCACGACATGGGACTCATCGCCGGATTTTTGATGCCCATCCTTTCGGGGATTTGCCTGGTGCTGATGTCGCCCTTCGACTGGGTGCGCGCGCCCTACCGACTGTTCCAAAGCGTCAGCCAGTACCGTGGCACATTGAGCTGGCTGCCCAATTTCGCCTACAATTTCTGCGCCCAAAAAGTACGCGAGCGCGACCTGGCCGGAGTGGATTTATCCAGCTGGCGGCTGATTACCAATTGCTCCGAACCGGTGAAGGCCGAAAGTCACCATGCTTTTTATGAACGATTTGCGGCCTACGGGCTGAGGAAAAGCGCCCTGGCCTGCAGCTACGCCATGGCTGAAAATGTCTTCGGCGTCACCCAAACCCCCGCCGACAGCCTGCCCGTCGCCGATGAAATTGACCGCGCCGCCTACTTGCACGAGCGGCGCGCCCTGCCGCCTGAAGCCGGCCTGCCAACGCTGACCATGCTTTCCTCCGGGCGGGCGCTGACCAACACCCAACTCCGCATTGTGGACGAGGTCGGAAACGAGCTGCCCGACCGGGCGATTGGCGAAATTGCCCTGCACAGCAACTGTATGCTCAGCGGCTATTATCACCGCCCCGACGCCACCGAAAAAGCCCTGCGCGGCGGCTGGTACTTCACCGGCGACTATGGCTATACCCTCAACGGTGAATTATTTGTAGCCGGGCGCAAAAAAGATATGATTATCGTCGGCGGAAAAAATGTCTACCCGCAAGACCTGGAAGCCCTGGCCTACGAAATTCCCGGCATTCACGCCGGGCGGGCGGTAGCCTTTGGCGTCGAAGACGAAAAAGCCGGAACCGAAGAAGCCGTGATTGTGGCCGAGGTGGACACCGACGACCCGCGTGAGCGCGAGCAAATCGCCGAGGCCCTGCGGCGGCATGTCACCCAAAATTCGGCCATCACCCTGCGCTACGCCCACATCGTCAGCGCACGCTGGATTTTGAAAACGTCCAGCGGCAAAACCGCCCGCGCCGCCAACAAAGAAAAATTTTTGGCGGAAACCGCTTGACCTACCGAACATCTGTGCTATACTTTCAACATCGTTACCTTTAACCGCTCTGGAGAAAACCAACATGGCACGAAAATCACAACCTACTGAAGCCCCCGTCCGACAGGTGCAGGACGACGCAAAACGCTCGGTACTCGAAAAAGCCGTTGGCGACATCATCAAACGCTACGGAGACGGCTCCATCATGCGCCTGGGCGAGGCCCACAGCATGGTGGTGGATACCGTCCCGACCGGCTCGCTCTCGCTCGACATTGCGCTCGGCGTGGGCGGCATTCCGCGCGGACGCATCGCTGAAATCTACGGCCCAGAATCGAGCGGCAAAACCACGCTCTGTCAGCACATCGTGGCCGAAGTGCAAAAATTGGGCGGAACCGCCGCCTACATAGACATGGAACACGCCCTCGACCCCGCCTACGCGGCCAAATGCGGCGTGGACATTGACAACCTGCTCGTCTCACAGCCCGATACCGGTGAACAGGCCCTGGAAATTGCCGAAACGCTGGTACGTTCTGGCGGCGTGGATATTGTCGTGATCGACTCGGTGGCCGCGCTGGTTCCCCGCTCGGAACTGGAAGGCGATATGGGCGACGCCACGATGGGCGTCCAGGCGCGTTTGATGAGCCAGGCCCTCCGCAAACTTTCCGGCGCCATCAACCAGA
>JAVHNW010000083.1:0-5387 GCA_036169755.1 bacterium
TTTCAACAAATGCAGAATAATCTTTTGTGACAATATCATTTTCCAGACAAAATTCGGCCATGCGGAGCAGTTCCTGCGGGGAAAAAGCGCGGCCAACCGGGTTGTGCGGGTTGCACAACAAAAACATGCGCGTTTTTGCGCCGCGGCTGTTAAAGGCGGCGCGGAAGTTGTCAAAGTCAATTTCGTAACGCAGGGCGGCCTCATGGAAAACCGGCAGCAGCTGCGCCTGCTGTTCCACCAACCCCAGATTTTTGGAAACGCCAAAGAAAGGCGGGTAGACCGGCGGCTGAATGAGGAACCCGTCACCGGGCTGGCAAAAGGCCCAGGCGGCGGCGTTGAAGGCGGCGATGATGCCAGGGGTGGCGACAACGGCTTCGGGAGAGATTTTCCAGCCGTAGAGCGTTTCCATGCGCGCGGCGACAGTTTCCTTCAGCAGGCGGGAGGGAAATTCGTAGCCGAGGACGCCATGCTCCAGCGCGGCGCGCAGCGCATTGAGAATGGGAGTCGGCGCCGGGAAGTCGGTATCGGCCACCCAAAGCGGAATCACGTCTTCGGGGTAGAGCGTCCATTTGATGCTGTTGGTTTGTCGGCGGTTGGGGGTGAGAGAAGGGTCGAAGAACATGCGGCGGATTATACCTTGTAGCGCGAGTCTTCGGCCTGCGCTGCATGGCGGGAAAAGGAAAGGGCGGCCGGTTGGCCAACAGGCCGCCCAACCCAAAGGAGAACCACCATGCGCCCTTTTTACAGGGCGGCAAGTTTAAGCCACAACGCAGGGATGCGGCGGAGTTTGCCCCAGGTGGTGAGGCTGGCTCGTTTGGAAAAAACATCGTAATCATTGCTTTCGATGGCTTCGAGAATGCCCTGGTAAAAATTGGCCGAAGCGCCAACAGCGAGCTGGCCGTCACGCTCCAGGTAGGGCAGGCCTTTTTCGGCCTCGGCGTAGAGCGCGCGGGCGCGGGCAATTTGGTAGCGCATGAAGTTGCGCCAGGCATCATTGATTTCACCGCGAGCGAGTTGTTTTTCGTTAATGCCAAAGATTTTGAGTTCATCCTTCGGCAGATAAATGCGCCCATTGCGAAAATCTTCGCCAACATCGCGCAGGATATTAGTCAATTGCAGGGCCACGCCCAATTTGATGGCATAGGGCAGGGCCTGGTTGGATTTAAAGCCAACAATGTACATGCTCATCAACCCAACGGTGGAGGCGACACCGTAGCAGTAGGTTGCCAGTTCATCAAAACTTTTATAACGCACTGGGAGCAAATCACGCGCAACACCGTCAATTAATTGCAGGGCGTAGCGCGGCGGAATGTGATAGCGCGAGCGGGCATCGGCCCAGGCCCTGGCGACAGAATCCTCGTCTCGCGGGGCGAGCAAGCCCTGCGAAACAGCGCGCCAGTACTCCAGTTCGGCTTCGCGGCCAATCACCGAGCCATCATCCACAATGTCATCCACCACGCGGCAGAAGGCGTACAGCGCGCGCACCGCCGAGCGTTTCTCCTCCGGCAGCAAAGCGGAAGCCATATAAAACGATTTGCTGTGATGCGCAGCAATTTTCCCGCACAATTCATAGGCGCGAGAGAGGGAGGCATCGCCCGCCCAGTAGGAGAAAACTGGCCGGGTGGAGGGGTGCGGCATGTTGCCAGCCAGCGAAAGTAAGTTGTGTTCCCAGTGTGCATGCATGGTCTGCTCCTGCGAATAATTAATGCTATGTCAAGGTGTTGTCAATTATTTTACTGATTTATTTTATCTTGTCAAGTATTTGAACAGGATATTTGCGAAATTGCTTGACAAAACATAGACAGCAATGTAGAATATGTGCCGAGGAAAGATTTCACGCGCCCATGATTAACACCCACCCCGCTTACAACCTGAAAGTCGTCCTGCAAGAAACCGGCCTTGGCGCCGACACGCTGCGCGCCTGGGAGCGGCGCTACGGGCTACCGATTCCGCAGCGCAGCCCCGGCGGTCACCGCCTGTATTCAGACTATGACATACAAACCATCAAATGGCTGGCGGCGCGCCAAAGTGAAGGGTTGAGTATCTCGCGCGCGGTGGAATTATGGCGGGAAGTGACGGCTGAGGGGCGCGACCCGCTCGAAAGCGCGCGTCCCACCCACCCGGCCCCCGCCACGCAGGCCCCCAGTTTCGAATCCATTTACCTGTCTCCCGATACTGGCATGGATGGGCTGCGCGCCCAATGGCTGGCGGCCTGTCTCAACTACAACGAAAGCGCTGCCGAGCAAACGCTCAACCAGGCCTTTGGACTCTACCCGCTGGAAAGCGTCTGCACGCAAGTTCTGGCGCGAGGGTTAAGTGAAATCGGCATGTTGTGGTACGAAAATCGCGCCAGCGTTCAGCAGGAACATTTCGCCTCGGGGCTGGTGATGCGCCGCATCAACGCGCTCATCGCCTCTGCGCCAACGCCGACACGCACAGCCACCATCATTGTCGGCTGCCCGCCCGAAGAAGCGCACACCTTCACCGGTATGCTGCTCACTCTCTTTTTGCGGCGGCGCGGCATTAATATTATCTACCTGGGCGCCAACGTCCCGGCCAATCGCTTCGAGGAAACGCTGACCGCCATTCAGCCGCAGCTGATTTTGCTCTCGGCGCAGCAACTCTTCACGGCGGCCACGCTCCAGCAAACAGCGTTGATGCTCTCTGCCCAAGGCGCAAAAATCGCCTACGGCGGGCGAATTTTCCACCTGGCGCCGAAACTAAAATTCCACATCCCCGGCTTTTATCTGGGCGATACGCTGGAAGATGCGCTGGAAACGGTGGAAAATCTCCTGGTGGAAAACATCGTCACCCCGCCGATTGTGCCCACGCCAACCGAAAATTTTGCCGCGCTCAAACTTTACCTGCTCAAACGCGGGCTGATCGAAACCACACTCAACGAAGAACTGCTGCCAGATGGCCTCAACCCCGAATATCTTGTCACCGCCCATAAATTTTTTGGCAACAACCTGGTCGCCGCCCTGCAATTGGGCGACCTGCATTTCATGGACGGCGAGATGGATTGGCTGCGCGTCCTGCTGCAAGCCAATCACCTGCCGGAAAAAATTGTCAGCGAGTACGTCCAGGCCTACGCAACCGCCACCCACCTGCACCTGGGCGACAAAGGCCAATTAATATTGGCCTGGATGGAAAGCATCCACACTTAACAGAATAGGAGAAATTCGTGGAAAATCCTCGCGCATCGCAAATCGCCCTGTGGGGCGGAATATTTTTTTCACTGGCTTTTACCGGCCTCATCTGGCTGGCCGGGGAAAGGCTGAACGCTGTGCCGCTGCTGCCCGACCAGGGCGCCTTGTGGTACTACTGGAAGCTGCCCAACCCGACCTTCATCACGCGCCTCAGCGCCTGGGGCTTTTACGCTCTGCATCAGATTGCGCTGTGGAGCCTGATTTATTATGCCCAAACCCGCGTGCAAAAATACAGCGCCGGGCTGCACCCGGTCAACCTGTGGGCGCTGGCCGTCAATGCCGGTTTTATCCTGCTGCACTTCGTCCAAAGTCATCTCTGGTACGACGGTCTGGCGCAGGATACGCCGGTCTGGAGTTCGCAAGGCTCGGTGATTTTGATGCTGTGCGTCATTCTCATCATGGAAAACAAACGGCGCGGCATGTTTTTCGGCGCCAAAGCGCCGCTTTCCACGCGGGTGATGGATTTCGCCCGAAAATATCACGGCTACCTGTTTGCCTGGGCCATCGTCTACACCTTCTGGTTTCACCCGATGGTCAACCCGCTCGGGCATCTGATTGGTTTCTTCTACATGTTCCTGCTTCTGCTGCAAGGCAGCCTGTTTCTGACGCGAGTCCACGTCAACAAATGGTGGACCTTGGCGCAGGAAGTGACCGTCCTTTTCCACGGCACGCTGGTCGCCGTCTCACAGGGCAACGGCATTTGGCCGATGTTTGCCTTCGGCTTCGGCGGCATGTTCATCATTTCGCAAATGCACGGCCTGGGCTGGAGCAAACTCACCCGCTGGCTGGTCGGCCTGGGCTACATCGCCGCCGCGCTGATGGTGTACAGCGGGCGCGGCTGGGGCCAACTGAACGAAATCATCCGCATCCCCTTCATCGAATACCTGGTGGCCTTCGCCATCGCCGGGCTGATTGCTCTCGGCATATGGGTGGCGAGCCGGCGAAAAATAAATGAACGGATAACCGAATGAACATTCGCATTGTCACCGACAGCACCTGCGACTTGCCTGAACAAACCATCAGCGCGTTAAAAATCAGCGTTTTGCCGCTCAACATCCACTTCGGCGAGAAAAGCTACCAGGATGGCGTTGACCTTTCACGCGAGGAGTTTTATCGCCGCCTGCCCGAAAGCGACCCGTTTCCCAAGACCGCCGCTCCCAGCCCGCAGCATTTTCATCAGATATATGAGAATCTCGCCAACGAGGGCGCCCAATCCATCCTGTCGCTTCACATCGCCGAAAGCCTGAGCGCCACCGTCAACGTGGCGCGCCTCGCCGCGCAACAATTCACCCGCGTCCCGGTGACGGTGCTGGATTCGAGCCAGCTCAGCCTGGGGACGGGATTCATGGTCGAAAAGGCCGCCCTGCTGGCCGAAGCCGGAACCGCGCTCGAAGAAATCCTCACCACGCTGAAGGAGCAAATGCAGCGCAGTTACGTCTTCGCCTCGCTCAAAACGCTCGAATATCTGCGCCGCAGCGGACGCATGAACAGCGCCGTGGCGCACATCGGCGAATTTCTCAAAATCAAACCCCTGCTGCACATGCACCAGGGCAAGGCCAGCGTCGAGCGCGTCCGCACCCAGGGCAAGGCCAGCGCCCAACTGCTCTCCTGGCTGAAGCAGTACGCGCCCTTCGAGCGCCTCGCCATCCTGCACGCCGGAATTCCAGACGAGGCCAACGCTCTGCAGGAAAGCGTCCGAGCCTACTTTCCGGAAGAAGATGAGCCAGTTCCGGTACAAATCACACCCGTTTTAGGCGCACATCTGGGCGTTGGCGCGCTCGGATTCGCCGCCATTTCCAAAAAAAGGATTCACTAACATGAAACTTGCCACAACCATCGCCGCGCTTGGCACCCTTGCCATGACCGCCATTCTCATTTTCGCCTTCACCCAGGGTGACTTTTTCGCCGAAGGCGGCCAACTGACGGCCATGCCCTGGGGCATCGTCTCGCTGGTAGATTTGTACACCGGCTTCACGCTCTTCTCTGGCTGGATTATTTACCGCGAAAAATCCCTGCCCATCGCCATTTTATGGACGATTGCCATGATGACCCTCGGCTTTTTCGCGGGCAGCCTCTACGCCCTGCTCGCGCTGCAAGCCAGCGGCGGTGACTGGCGCAAGTTCTGGCTGGGCAAAAACGCTTAAACCCTCTCGATTGGATAGCTCGAATGAACAAACG
>JAVHNW010000084.1:0-5370 GCA_036169755.1 bacterium
CCACAAATAAGCGCCATCCTGACAAACCCACAATTCCAGCAGGTAGCCACGGTCATCGTCCTCGGTCATGTCCACCTGGCTCCAGGTAATGGTTACTTTGTCAGAATTGCGCGTAGCCGCTACTTGCTGCGGTGGAGCATACAAAACGCTTGGGCCGGGCAAATGCACTTCGCTAAATCGAATAGTTTCCAGTGCGCCATTTACCGTCACCACGGAGGGCGCCACCCAGCAAAAATAATTCAATTTATCGAACTTTACCAACAGCCAGGCGCTGTATTGAAAACGTCCGCGCAGCGTGCCGCTATCGCCCGCATACAAATCGGCGGCGTGCAGGTAAGCCTTGGATGGCCCGTAGCGGCAGTGCGCCTGCTGATTGACCGTTACAGCTGGGAAGGCGAATGTGGGCGATGGGGTGGTGGAGGACGTTTCACTGGCGGTGGGCGAAAGTGTGGCCGAGGGCGTTTTACTCGGCGGGGGCGTGAATGTCTCTGTCGGAAGCGGGGTTTCTGTTTCGGTGGGGGAGTCAGTCGCTGTCGGCGGGGCGACCGGGCTGGGGCTGGGCGCTGCTGACGGAAAATTGCAGGCCGCCAGCAGGAAAGCCAACGCGATGAGCAGCCGGTTCATTTTCATACAGTCTCCTCGAAGCCCGCCAGAAAAGCGGCCACATTTAATCCCAAATCGGCGGTGTTGTAGCCGCCCTCTAGCACGATTGCTGTGGGCAGATCCAGCCCGGCGATGTTGCGCCCAATCGCGGCGATTCCGTCCCGGCTGACTCGAATCTGTCCGAGCGGGTCGGCGTTGTAAATGTCCATTCCTGCCGAGACCACCAGAAAGGCTGGCGAAAATTCACGCACGCGGGCAAGCGCTTTTTCCAGCGCCGCCAGATATTCCTCGTCACTGGTTCCCGCTGGCAGCGGGAAATTCTCATGGAATCCCAGGCCCGAAGCGCTGCCATTTTCTTGCGCGTAGCCACTATAATAAGGGTATTCAAAATCGGGGTCAGCATGAAGGGAAATAGTCAGCACATCCGGGCGGCGGTAAAAAATGTCTTGCGTGCCATTACCGGCGTGATAATCAATATCCAGCACGGTGACTTTGCCACGCGCGGAGAGCCAATCGGCGGCAACAGCGGCATTATTAATGTAGCAATATCCGGCACAATTGGCGCGTCCGGCGTGGTGGCCGGGGGGCCGACACAGCGCAAAGGCGCTTTTTTGGCTGGTGACGGTTTGCGCGGCAGAAAGCGCACAGGCCGCCGAAGCCAGCGCCGCCGCATACGTCCCGGCCACAATCGGCGCGGAAAGATCTGTCATGTAATAACCGGCCCGACCGAGCAGCGTTTTTGGTTTATGCCGCCAGCCAGGCGGCGAAAAAGTTGCCGGAAGCAGGGCTGTTTTTTCGTAATCCGTGCTTTCTTTTTGCCATTCCGCGTAAGCCGTGCGCAGAAATTCGATGTAATCCGCGTCGTGAACCGCCAGAATCGGCTCCAGGCCGAATTCGGCGGGGGGCAGAATTTGGTGGCGTCCGGTCGCTTTCAGCGCGGCGAGAATCCTTTCGGCGCGCTGCGGCGTTTCAAAGCTGGCGATTTTCTCGCCGCCATCGAAAATTTCAAAGGGTGGCGCGTGCTGGGCGTGCAGGGGCGAATAAAAAACCTTCATGGCCGAGAATTATACCGCCTTGATTTTTATCCAAGCGCAAGATAAACTCAAGTCATGGTTCTTCCTTTCACGTTTCGCCCTTCCCAGCAAAAAATTCTGCGCTACCGCGGCGGGCGGATGGGGATTGCCGCCGTGCCGGGCGCGGGAAAAACCTTCACGCTCAGCGCGCTGGCGGCGCAAATCATCACCTCCGGCGCGCTGGAAAGCGACCAGGAAGTGCTGATTGTGACCCTGATTAACTCGGCGGTGGAAAATTTTTCCAACCGCATTTCGGCCATGGTCGAGCAAAAGGGATTGATTCCGCATTTGGGCTACCGCGTGCGCACGCTGCACGGCCTGGCGCACGACCTGGTGCGCGAAAAACCGGGGCGGGTTGGGCTGGAGGAACACTTTTCGATTGTGGATGAGGCCGAAGCGGAATCGATTCGGCGGGACGCCGTGCAAACCTGGCTGGCAGCGCACACCGATATTCTGGAAGACTATCTCAACCCGAGCCTGAACCCCAACCAGCGCGACTGGGTGCTCAAACAAAAATTCCCGGCGCAAATCAACGCCCTGGCGCTGGCCTTCATCCGTTCGGCGAAGGACCGGCGCCAGACGCCGGAAAGTCTGAGGCGGTCCCTGGCCGAATCTGCCGAGCGGCTGCCTCTGGCCGAAATGGGCTGCGCCATCTACGCCGATTATCAGCGCGCGCTGGCCTATCGCGGCGCAGTAGATTTTGACGATTTAATTCGTCTCTCGCTGGATCTGTTGGAAAGCGACCCGCAATTTTTGGAGAGGCTGCGCTATCGCTATCCCTTCATTCTCGAAGATGAAGCGCAGGATTCCAGCCAATTGCAGGAAAAAATTTTGGGCCTGATGAGCGGCGAAAATGGCAATTGGGTGCGCGTGGGCGACCCAAATCAGGCCATTTATGAAACATTTACGACCGCCACGCCCGAATTACTGCGCCAATTTATTGCCGAAAATCACAGCGAGGAACTGCCCGAATCTGGGCGCAGTCAGCCCGCCATCATTGACACGGCCAACCGGCTGATCGAATGGGTGATGAACGAACATCCCAACCTGCAGGCGCGCGCGGCGCTGGCCCCGCCCTACATTTTGCCCGCGCCCTCCGGCGACCCGCAGCCCAACCCGCCCCTCGACCCAGGCGGCGTGCGCTTTATTGACCAGAAAAAATTTTCACCAGAGGAAGAATTGGAGCAGGTTGCCAATTCGGTCAAAAAATATCTGGAAACTTTTGCCGAGCGGCCCATCCACGAAAAACCGACTGTCGCCATTTTGGATACCACCAACGTGCGCGGCGCGAAAATCGCCCAGGTATTAAAAGATAAGGGCGTGGAATGTGTCGAGATTTTAAAGACCACCGATAAAACCCGCCGCGCGGCAGGCTCGCTCACGCATTTATTGGCCTACCTGGCCGCGCCCGATTCGGCGGGAAAACTGGCGCAGGCCTATCGGGTTTGGCGGCGCGAGGTGTTTCGGGGCGAGGACAATGCCGAGGCCAGAAAACCCTATCAGCGGGTGGCGGATTTGTTGCGCAAAATTGACAGGGTGGAAGATTTTCTCGCGCCGACCGAATCGCGTGACTGGCTGTCCGACTTCAGCGAGGCGGAGTCTCAACGGGATTCCGCCTCAGAGGCTGTACCCGCCTCCTTCTTTCTCGATGAATTGCTGGCTTTTCGCCAAACGGCGCGCCGCTGGCTGGAGGCGGTTGTTTTGCCGGTGGACCAGTTGGTGCTGACTCTCGCGCAGGATGTTTTTAGCGACCCGGCAGATTTGGCGCTGGCGCACAAACTGGCGCTGGTGTTGAGAAAATCGCTGCAAGACCACGCCGATTGGCGTCTGCCAGAATTAACCGCAGAATTGACTCTGATTGCCAAAAATGAGCGCCGCTTCATCGGGTTTTCTTCGGACGAAACCGGTTTTGACCCGGAAAAATATCGCGGCAAGGTGGTCGTAACCACGATACATCGCGCCAAGGGTCTGGAATGGGAACGGGTTTATTTGATGTCGGTCAATAATTATGATTTTCCCTCCGGCGCGGCGAGTGACCAGTTTCGGGCTGAAAGTTGGTTTGTGCGCGACAGGCTGAACCTGGAAGCGGAAGTTTTGGCGCAGCTGCGCGCGGCGCTGGAGCATGGAGAGTTTGATGGCTGGGAGGCGGGCGCGGCGACTGAAAAAGCGCGCCTGGGTTATGTGAAGGAGCGTCTGCGCCTGCTCTACGTTGGCATCACTCGCGCCAAACGCGAATTATTTGTAACCTGGAACACAGGCCAGCGCGGCGAGGCCGGGCCGGCCCTGGCTTTTGAGGCATTAAAATGACAGCGCTTTTGCCCACTTTTGCTTTTTCGCAATCCTCTCTGCAAGATTATGTGGACTGCCCGCGCCGTTTTGAACTGCGCTTCATTGAACACCTCAACTATCCAGCCGTGGAAGCGGAACCGGCGCTGGAAAATGAGCGCCGCAGGCAGGCGGGCGAGGATTTTCACCGCCTGACGCAGCAAAATTTACTCGGCATTCCAGCAGAAAAAGTTGGGCGGCTGGCAAATTCTACCGACCTGGAACGCTGGTGGCAAAACTGGCTGGCTTTTTCTGCCGGGCAGGAATTTTCTTCGGCGGCGCTTGTCGCCCCCGAACTGACGCTTTCCGCGCCGCTGGCAGGCTTCCGCCTGCTGGCAAAATTTGACCTGCTGCTGGTGCGCGCGGGCCGGGCGACTATTTTCGATTGGAAAACCACACGCAAACGTCCCAAAAATGCTGACCTGGCCGCGCGGATGCAGACTCGCGTTTATCGCGCGGTGCTGGCCCAGGCACCCGCCGCAGGCAGGGCGCAGGCCGGAACGCATTTCAACGGCGGCCTGCCTTTTGCGCCGGAAGCGATTGAGATGATTTACTGGTTTGCCGATTTTCCGCAGGAACCGGCGTGGCTGGCTTATTCGGCGGCGCAGTACCAGCGTGACCGGGCCGACCTGGAACGGCTGATTCAAACCATCGCCGCCACGCCCGCCGGAGAATTTCCCCTGACAGACGATGAAAGACAATGTAAATACTGCATCTATCGTTCTTACTGTGACCGCGGCGCGCGCGCGGGCGAGGCGGACGAACAAGAATTTGACAATCAGCCGGATATTCGTCTGGCCGATGAAGAAGAAAGCCCGTTGTAGACCAACTAAAAAAAACCATGACAACTTCCCTTGCTCCCAAGCCGATGCGCGCCTCGCGCATTTCCATTGCCCAACTGATGCAGCCCGAACATGCCAACCCGGCAGGCAATGTTCATGGCGGCTACATCATGAAGTTGGTGGACGAATGTGGCGCGCTGGCCTGTATGCGTCACGCCGCGCGGCGCGTCGTCACGGTCGCCATTGACCGGATGACGTTTCGCCAGCCCATCAAAATCGGCGACCTGGTGATTCTCAGCGCCGAAGTGACCTATGTCGGGCGGACTTCGCTGGAAGCCGCCGTCCATGTCGAGGCCGAAAACCCCATCAGCGGCGAAAAAACTCACACCAACACCGCCTACCTGGTCTATGTCGCCATCGGCGAGGACGGCCTGCCCGCCGAAGTTCCGCCACTTTTGGCCGAAAATGACACCGACCGTGAAAAACTTTCCGCCGGGAAAACCCGTCAACGTCAGCGATTGGAACAAAAATGAGCGCAGAAGAAACACTTCCCCAGCCTGCACCCACCGAAGGCAGGGCGCTTTCAG
>JAVHNW010000085.1:0-1084 GCA_036169755.1 bacterium
GGGATGATCCCGGTTGGCAGCGCACTGGCGGCGGTCTGCGGCGCTTCGCAAGGCTGCCTCGATGTCGCCACTGCGCTCAATAAAATTTTTGAGCAAAAGCCGATTGCGATTGCCGCCATTTTGCTGGTTTTGCTCAGCCACTATGTGCTTTCCTACACCCGCTGGGGGCTGCGCACCCGCGCCGTGGGCGAACACCCCAAAGCGGCGGATACGGTCGGCATCAACGTCAACCAAACCCGCTACATCAACGTGGTGATTGGCGGCATGATGGCCGGGCTGGCCGGGGCCTACTTTACCCTGGAATCGGTACCCTCCTTCGAGCCGCTGATGACCAACGGGCGCGGATTCATCTCGCTGGCCGCGATGATTTTCGGCAACTGGACGCCCTTCGGCGCCTGGGCGGCGGCGCTCGTCTTCGGCGCGGCGCAGGCCCTGCAAATCAACCTGCAATTTTTCCGTGATTTCATTCCGCCGCAGTGGGCCTTTTTACAGCAATCCTACTTTGTCGGCCTGGCGCCCTACCTGCTGACGATGCTCATCCTGACCGGAATCATCGGCAGAACCGTCCCGCCCGCCGCAGACGGCCAGCCTTACGAGAAATAGGAGAAGCGCCATGCCCGAAAACAATTTCGTCCTCACCGCGCGCGGCATCACCAAACAATTCCCTGGCGTATTGGCCAACGATCACGTTGATTTTGACCTGCGCAAAGGCGAAGTCCACGCCCTGCTCGGCGAAAACGGCGCGGGAAAATCCACGCTGATGAACATCCTCTATGGCCTGTACCAGGCTGACAGCGGGGAAGTCAGCGTCAACGGCGCGCCGCTCAAACTTTCCTCGCCCAAAGACGCCATCCACCGCGGAATCGGCATGGTTCACCAACATTTCATGCTCATTCCCGTTTTCACCGTCACCGAAAACATCATGCTCGGCGCTGAAACCGACCACCGCGCCCACCCGAATGAATTTCCGCTGGCCAAACTCGACCTGAAGGAAGTGGCCGCGCGCGTCCGCGAACTTTCACATCAATACGGGCTGGATATTGACCCCAACGCGCTGGTCGGCGACCTGCCGGTTGGCGTGCAG
>JAVHNW010000086.1:0-5336 GCA_036169755.1 bacterium
CGTTTAGCCGCCGAGGCAAACATCAGCAGGGGGACGGTGGTCACCAGCCCGGCGCCAATCAGCAGCAGGTCGGTCAGCGCGCCAGTGTGCAGGAAAGCCGCTTGTCCGGCGCTTTCCTGCCAGAGGAGAAATCCGACTGCCGGGATGAATAAAATTCCGGTTTCGAGTGTCAGACCAAAGAGGGAAGATAACGGGGCGGTTTTTTTGACCAGCCCGTAAAAGCCGAAGGAAAAGGCCAGGGTCAGCGCAATCCACGGCAGGCGGCCATAATTCAGCGTCAGATAAATGACTCCTGTCAACGCCAGGCCGATGGGAATCCATTGCAGGGGACGCAGTTTTTCGCGTAGAAAAATCAGGCCGAGCAGTACGCTCAGGAGCGGGTTGATGAAGTAGCCCAGGCTGGTTTCCACGATGAACCCGGCGTTGACCGCCCAGACGTAGGTCAGCCAGTTAAGGCCAATCAGCAGGGCGGCAGCCAGGTAGATGAGCAGGATGCGTTTGGTCAGCGTCTGGTGAAGATTTTTCCACTGGCGGCCAAGAGTCATAAACAGCGCCAATAAAATGAATGACCAGCCGATGCGGTGGGCCAGCAATTGCGGCGCGGCCACCTGATGCAGCCACTTCCAGTAAATGGGGAACAAGCCCCAGGTGGCGTATGCGCCCAGGGCGTAGAGAATACCTTTGTCTTTCATTTGACTCCTTTGGCTTAAATAACCCACCCTGCCGTCGGAACGCGGGCTGCCACAGGGGGAGCGGCTCTTCGCGTTTGGCACGAGCAGGGCAGGAAAACTCACAAAATAAAGGGGCGCTACGCCCCCGTTGATTGCCAGATTATAACTTAACTTTTAGGCTTTGGAAACCCACGACAACCCCATTTCGTCCAGCTTTTGTACAGATGGCGCGCCGCTGAGCGGGTCCCAGCCGCGCGCGGCGTAGTAGGCGTTCATCATTTCGGCGAAGGGAATGACGTACCCTGCCGCGCCACCTTCAGCGTAGGGCTGCAGGAGCGGCTTGGGCAGGCGGTCGTTGGCGCGCGTCAGGCCCAGTTTCAGGTTGATGAGGCGTTTCAGGTTCCAGGCGCGCTCGCCGCAGCGCAGCAGCTCTGCCAGCGTCAGGCTGTAGCCGCAGGCGGCGTTGACCAAATTCAGCATGGTTTCGGGCGGGACGTTGGCGAACATGCACAGCACCAGCGCATTGTTGACGGTGCGGAAATCTTGATGGCGGGCAACGTTGGCGGCTTTTTCGGCCCCGGCTTGTCGGTCGTAAAATTCCAGGCCCAGGCTGGCGTCTACCTGGCCGATGTCGGCCAGAAAGTAGTCGGATTGGTTGTGGCAGGCGCCGCGCGGTGAGGTGGCGTAGACGATGGCCATGCCCGAAGCGCCGCGCGGGTCGTGGTAGGCCAGTTCCAGCCCGTTGACTTGAATCGCCTCGTCTGGTGCGCCAAAATGGTCGGCCAGCGCCCTGGCGCCCTGAGCCAAAAATTCGCCGAAGCCCTCGCGCCGCAGCGCCTGGTGGATGCAGGCCTCGGCGGCGGCGGCGTTGCCCCAGGTCAATTCCAGGCCGCCGGTTTTCGTTTGGTCGAGGAGGCCCATTTCATATAATTTGAAGGCCAGCCCAATCGTGCCGCTCATCGAAATGACATCCACGCCGTAGCGGTCGCACAACTCGCCCAGACGGGTGACAATTTTCGGGTCGGTGATGCCGAGGTTGGGGCCAAAACCGACCAGAGTTTCATACTCTGGCCCCTTGCGTTTGAGGCCATCTTCCAGTTTGACCACCCGCCCGCAGGCGATGACGCAGGCGTGGCAGGCAGATTTTCCCGCCAGGATGCTTTCGGCCACGCTCGCGCCGGAGATGTTATCGGCGCCGGTCAGCGTTCCGGCGCTGAAATATTTTTTGGGCTGTTCACCCAGATAGTTGAAATAATCTGCCGCGCCCGCCGAGCCGAGGCTGCTCATGACGTTGGTCATCGGGTCGGCTTTCAGAGCCAGGTTGGCGGCAGAGCGCAGCGGGGCGTAGGCGGCGGCATCGAAAACCGGCACTTTGCCCCCGCCTTTGACGGCGATGGCTTTCAGGTTTTTGCTGCCCATTACCGCGCCCAGGCCGGTGCGCCCGGCCACGCGCCCGTGGTCGCACAGTAAAAGCGCGTAGGGCAGTTGGCGTTCACCGGCCACGCCAATTCCCAGGATGCGCGCCCCGGTGACGCCGCTTTCCTGCCGGATGGCGTCTTGCACCTGGTAGGTGTCCAAGCCCCACAGCGAGTCTGCGGCGCGGATTTCGACCCGCTGGTCCTGGATGGAAAGGTAGACCGGGCGGCTGGCCTGGCCGGTCAGCCAAATGCCGTCCCAGCCGGCCATGCGTAATTCGGGGCCGAAGAAGCCGCCGCAGTTGGATTCGGCCCACAGGCGCGTCAGCGGACTTTTGCCGCAGACGACGAAGCGTCCAACGGTGGGGCCTGCCGTGCCGGAGAGCGGGCCGTTCAGAATTAGCAGGGGCGATTCCGCTGAAAGCGGCTCCAACTCGCGGGTGAGTGAGTCCCACAGCAGGCGCGCTCCCAGCGAGGCGCCGCCCAAAAAATCCCGCTCAAATTCAGCGGGGATGGTGAACGATTCGATTTTTTGTGTGGAAAGGTCAATTTTGAGAATGGGCTGCATGGCGCGATTATAACGTTAAGCCAATTTCAGGGGCAAGCGCCGCAGCCGCTGACCGGTGAGGGCGAAGACGGCGTTGGCGATTGCCGGGGCCACCGGGCCGAGCGGCGGTTCGCCCAGGCCAAAGGGTTCGTCGCCGCTGGAAATCAGCTCGACCACAATTTGCGGGCTGGCGGCGTTGTTGAGAAATTTGTATGCGCCGAAGTTGGTGGGGGTCAGTTCGCCATTTTTGACCAGGGTTTCCTCGAACAGCGCCGAACTGAGCGCCATGTTCATGCCACCTTCCATTTGCGCTGCGGCGCCGTTGGGGTTGACGAAAAATCCGGCATCTGCCACGCCGGTTAATTTATGCACGCGGATTTCCCTGCCGCTTACCGAGACTTCGGCCACACAGGCGACAATGGTATTCACGTCTAAGGCCAGGGCTACGCCGCGCGCGCGGCCTTGCGGCGCAGGCAGTCCCCAGCCGGCTTTTTCGCGCACGGTTTCCAGCACTTTTTTCATGCGCGCGCCGCTTTCATCCAGCGGAAGGTTTGCCATGCGAAACAAAATTGGATCCATGCCAATCGAAACGGCCAATTCGTCCATGAACGACTCAATGGCGAACAGGTTGGGCAGCAGCCCCAGCCCACGCCACCAGCCGGTTTTGAAGGGTAAATCGGCCAGCCAGGCCTGCACGCGCTTATGCGGAATGCCGTAGCGGATTTGTGCGCCGCGATATGCGCCAAAATCTGCGCCCATTACGCGGCTGACAAAAACCGGTAAAAACGGAAAAGCTACCTGCCCGCTGGCCTGTTTATGTTCCATCGCCTCAATCAACCCGTTGGGGTTGACCACCGCCCGCAGCTGCGAGCGCGAAGGCGGGCGGATGAAACCATTTTGAAAATCTTCGGCGCGGCGGTAGCCCAAATGCACCGGCCTGCCTGCCGCCTGGGAAAGCCGCGCTGCCTGCACCGCCGGGAAACTGTTTACTTTTTGCCCGAAACCGCCGCCCAAAAACGTTGGGATGGCGATGACGCTTTCCTCTTTCAGCCCGGTGGCTTTTGCCACGGCGCGGCGCACGCCGACCGCCGTCTGGGTCGAGGCCCAAATGGTGGCTCCATCGGCGCGCACATCGGCGGCGGCGGTCTGCGGCTCCATGTGCGCGTGGAAAACCATGGGCGTAAAATACTCGGCTTCCAGCGCGTCCGCGTCCAGCCTTCCGTCCACATCGCCTTGCTGCTGAACCGTCACGCCGCGCCCGCTGCCAATTTGTACCAGGGCTTCAATTTCTGCCTGCTCCCAGGCGTGGGTCTCATTCCATTCAATCTGAACGGCTTCCAGCGCGCGCCAGGCCTGGTCGCGGCGTTCGGCCACCACGCCAACAAAATCATCTTCAATTACAATTTTAATCACGCCGGGCAGGCTGGCCGCCTCGCCCGCCGCCGCGCTTTTCAGCGTTGCGCCGATTTTGGTGGGCATCGCCACCGCGCCGTAGGCCATGTTTTCCAGGCGCAGGTCGAAACCGTATTGTGTTTTGCCCAAAACTTTGTCGAGCAAATCTACACGCGGCATGGGTTGGCCGATGTAGCGAAACTCGGAGGCTTTTTTGAGCGCTGGCAGTGGGTCGGGAACGACCCAGGTTTTCACGGCCCTGACGATTTCGCCGTAGGAGATTTTCCGGGCGGAATCTTGATTCGAAAAAACGAAGCCATATTCAGCGCGGACGGTTTCTGCTGCCGCGCCGAGCAGTTTTGCGCCCTCGAGGCGCAGCATTTCGCGCAGGGTGGCGCCTGCCTGCCGTAGAATCGGAAAGAGGGAGGAGGTGGAGTTGCTGGCCGAGGTTCCCACCGGGTCATCCAGCCCTTTGCCGGTGCCGACATTCAGTACGCGAATCGATTCCCAGGGGAGGTCCAATTCATCGGCGGCGGCCTGCGCCAGGGTGGTGTGAATTCCCTGGCCCATTTCCACTTTTGGAATATAGATGTTGACCGGCCCATCTGCGCCGATTTCAAACCAGGCCAGCGGGACGGCTTCGATGTTGGATGGCGGGCCGCCCGCAGAGTCCAGAAATTCGGCCAGTTTGAGCTGGGCAAAGGGCAGTACGCCCAGGGTGACGCCCAGGTATAGGCCGCCTGCTGCGCCTGTCAGCACGAGGAAATCGCGGCGGGTCAGTTTTCGTTTTTCTTTGGGTGTCTCAGCCATTTTGAACTCCCGCCGCAATTTCTGCCGCGCGCGCTACGGCCTGTCGAATGCGCGGGTAGCTGCCGCAGCGGCAGAGGTTTTTGTCCATGGCTGTGATGATTTCTTCTGCGGTGGGTTTGGGATTTTGTTCGAGCAGGGCGGCGGCGGTCATCATTTGGCCGCTCATGCAGTAGCCGCATTGGTGGACTTGTAATTCGATAAATGCTTGTTGAACGGGGTGCAGGCTCAGGCTGCCATCGGGGTTTTCAGTCGCCAGTCCTTCCAGGGTACGGATTTTCTTGCCGGCTGAGGCGGAAAGTGGTGTCAGGCAGGCGCGGACTGCTGCGCCATCCAGGTGGATGGTGCATGAGCCGCAAATTCCCACGCCGCAGCCGAATTTTGTGCCGGTTAGGCCGAGTTCGTCACGCAATACCCACAGCAGTGGGCGGTCGGGAGTGTCATCCACTGTGTAGTTTTTTCCGTTAATTGAGAGTTCCATCCCTGCTCCTTTTAATTTTGCAG
>JAVHNW010000087.1:0-1077 GCA_036169755.1 bacterium
ACAGAATCCCCGCTTGGGGTTGTATCTTTGGCAGTCATGGGACCTCCCGCAAAATAAAATATGGGACTATTGTACAACAAATTCCACCCAGGCCAGTTGGCCGGGGAGCAGGGTGATGAATTTCTCGTACACCGCGCCGTTGGCGACCAGCGAAAGGCGATAGTCGCCCGCCGGAAGGTCGCCCAGGGCAAAAGTTTCACCGAGCAAGTCATCGCCGTTGAGGCGCTCGCGGGCGTAGGTTTGGGCCTGCCCCACCGAAAGCGGATTGAATGCGCCGTTTTCCACCCGCTGAAAGTTGACCTGCCCCGGCAGCGAGTTCCCAGCCGCATCAACAATTCGCCCGGCCACCACTCCGGCGCCAGTCGGCGGCGTCAGCCACAATTCGGGGTTGCGGGTGGAGAAGTAATCATTTTGCCCAAGCCGCACTTCAAAGTGCAGGTGACTGCCGATGGCGGTGCCGCTGGCGCCGACTTCGCCAATTTTTTGCCCAAAATCCACCTGCTGCCCGGCCTGAACGTCAATTTTGGAAAGATGCGCGTACAGGGTAAAAATCGTCTGCCCGTTGAGTTGGTGTTGCAAAACAACAACCTTGCCGTAAAAGCCCGTCACCCAGGCCAGCAGAGTCAGGTCATCCTGCCCGGCAAAAATCACTTCGCCAGCGGCGGCGGCCAGCACGGGCGTGCCAAACGGCTGGTAAAACTCCACGCCGTGATGCGCTTCGCGCGCGCCGTTTTGGGTGCTGCCGTAGGGGTAGGAACGCTCGACTATCGCGCCGGGAATAGGGCACTGGAGCGGGAAACGGGAAGCTGCCGGGGTGGGGGAGGGCGCCAGGCTGGCGGTCGGCGCGGGAGACGGAGAGGCTGCCGGGGAGGGGAAAACCGTCGGCGGGAGGCGGGTGGCGGACGCGGGGGCAGGAATCAGCGGGGAGGGCTGCGGAGCGCAGGCGGTTATCAGCGTAAAAAAAAGCCCGAAGGCCAAGAGTCGATTCACAGGGGTTTTTATCCGACAAAAAGAGGAGGCCGTGGCCTCCTCTTTTATTTTACAAACCGGCGCGGGCGTTAAGGCTGGCGCGGATTT
>JAVHNW010000088.1:0-5294 GCA_036169755.1 bacterium
GCCATGCCATCCTGCGGCGTATAAACCTTCCAGGCGAAATCGCGCCCGCCGCACTGCCAGACCGCCACCAGGCCAAAGGGGAGCAAATCCGAGGCGGTTGGCCCAATCAATTGCGTGTACACATTTAAATTTCCCACCAACTGCACATCTACGCCGCCGGTCAGCGCGTCTTTTTCCTCCAAAATGTAGCGCTGCGTGATGGCGTAATCGAAGGCTGGGCCAGAACTTGTCCAAACTGTTTGGATGAACAGGCTGGGGCTGAAGCCAAATAAAATGCCATAGGCGCGTGTGCTGGGCGCCGCCGGGTTGCGAATGGTTGCGGCGTCCACCAGATAGATTTCGGCGGGGTGTCCGATACAAAAACCATATTCGCAGAAACTGCCATCCAGGCTGAGCGGGGTTGGGCTTGGATTGGGAAGCGGGGAAGCCCCCGGCGTCTGAGTTGGAATCCGCGCCAGGGTCGCCGCCACTGCGGCCTGAATCCTGGCTTCCTCCGAGGCGCCACCCGCCCCGCGTGAAATCCAAACTCCCGCCAGCGCCAGAATCAGCGCCAGCGGGAGCCCAACCCACACAGTTAATTTTTGCAAGGTTGTTTGCAACGGGGAGCGTTTCTACCCGGTTACGCCAGGTGTACCAATGTAGCGGATGACGCCGTAAATCAGCATTACCAGCCCAAAAATGGCGAACAACACGCGGATTTTGCTGTCGTCTTTCAGCAGCGACCCCCAGGCTGCCAGCGCCAGCCCCAAGGCGGTGATGAGCATGACCAGCTGCAGGCCGTCGCCGTATTCGTTGTATTTTTCCGCCAGGTTGAAGTATTCATCCGCCTTGGCGAACATTTCATTGGGTCCGGCATACATGGCGTCATAGTAGGGGGCGTCAAAGGGGCCACCGGGCCGTTCCAGGCTGGCAACCAGCGCATCGGAAAAGCCGGACTTGAAGTAGTCGGCCACATCGGGGTTGGTATCGGTATTCAGGTAGTAGGTGTCGAAGTTGGTGTAATCCTGAATAATATCCTGGTTGGCGGTCAGATATTCGGCGTTGGCATCGGTCAGTGTTTGCATGCCGAGCACGTTGTTTTTGGTCTGGTCTGAATCGGCCATCGAACTTTGATAGGCCGAGACGGCGGTGATAATGCTGAGCAGGGCAATCAGTGTGCCGAGCACCAGCTCGGAGCCAAAAAAGCGCAGGCGGTCGAAAATAGTGGTCATTTTTTACCTTTCGCGTAGCAATAAAATCGGGCGGGTTGTGGCCCGCCCGGACAGTAGGAGCCTGGACGATTATTCTTCCAGCGTAGAAATGTCGCCTTCGGGCAGGCCTTGCGCGCGGGCTTTAAGCACGCGCCGCATGATTTTACCAGAACGCGTCTTGGGAAGTTTATCGGTGAATTTGATTTCTTCGGGGCGGGCGATGGGTCCCATGTGTGTGGCGACGTGCTGACGTAATTCTTCCGCCAGTTCGGGCGAGGCAGAGAAGCCAGAGCGCAGGATGACGAAGGTGTAAATGGCTTGACCTTTGACTTCGTGCGGCAGGCCGATGGCGGCGGCTTCGGCAACAGCGGGGTGGCTGACCAGCGCCGATTCGACTTCCGCCGTGCCGAGGCGGTGACCGGAGACTTTGATCACGTCATCCACGCGGCCAATGATCCAGAAGTAGCCGTCTTTGTCGCGTTTGGCGCTGTCGCCGGTGGTGTAGCGTCCCGGGTATTTGCTCCAATATTGTTTGACGTAGCGCTCGTCATCTTTGTAAATCGTTCTCAGCATGGCGGGCCAGGGATTCTTGAGAGTCAGGTAGCCTTCCGTGTCGTCGGGGGTGGGATTGCCCTGCTCGTCCAAAATTTCGGCTTCCTGCCCAAAGAAGGGGCGGGTGGCGGAGCCGGGTTTGAGCGGCACGACAGGCGTGGGCGTAATCATGAAGGTGCCGGTTTCGGTCTGCCACCAGGTGTCAATGATCGGGCATTTTTCCTTGCCGATGACGCGATAGTACCACTTCCAGGCTTCGGGGTTGATGGGTTCGCCGACTGTGCCGAGCAGGCGCAGGGAGGATAAATCATGTTTGTTGGGCCAGGCTTCGCCGAAGCGCATCAGTCCGCGAATGGCAGTCGGCGCGGTGTAGAAAATGGTGATGCCGTAGCGCTCGACAATCTGCCACCAACGGTTGGGGTAGGGGAAGGTTGGTCCGCCTTCAAACAACATTGAGGTGGTGCCAGCAATCAGCGGGCCGTAAACGATGTACGAGTGGCCGGTAATCCAGCCGGGGTCGGCGGTGCACCACCAGCGGTCTTCATCTTTGACATCGAAAACATATTTCAGCGTGGAATATGTCCCCACCATGTAGCCGCCGTGGGTGTGGACGATGGCTTTGGGTTTGCCAGTGGAGCCGGATGTGTAGAGGATAAAAAGCGGGTCTTCCGCGTCAAGGACTTCTGTGGCGCATTTGCCGTTGGCGATGGGCAGCGAGCAAAGGTCGTGATACCAGTGGTCGCGCCCCGCTTCCATGTTGACGGGCTGTCCGGTGCGCTTGACGACAATCACATTTTCTACGGACGGGCATTTTTTGATGGCTTCGTCCACGATGTTTTTCAACTCGACGATTTTTCCGTTTTGATAGGAGCCGTCGCAGGTGATGATGAGTTTCGAGGCGCTGTCGTCAATGCGTCCCTGCAGCGCGTCCACCGAAAAACCGCCGAAAACCACCGAGTGAATCGCGCCGATCTTGGCGCAGGCCAGCATGGCGAAGGCGATTTCTGGCACGCGCCCCATGTAGATGGTGACGCGCTCGCCTTTTTGCACGCCCATAGATTTGATGATGTTCGCCATGCGCGAGACTTCACGGTTCATGGCGTAGTAGGAAAAAGTGCGTTCCAGTTTGCCGTCTTCCGATTCCCAAATCAGCGCGAGTTGATTTTTGCGATGCGTTTTGAGATGGCGGTCAATGGCGTTGTGAACGATATTGGTTTTCGCGCCGACAAACCATTTGAAGAATGGCTTGTTCGAGTCGTCGAGTACCTTATCCCACTTCTTGTACCATTCCAATTCAGAGGCTTCATCCGCCCAAAAGCCTTGCAGGTCTTTCCCGGCTTTGGCGGCGAGCGCGTCCCAGTCCTTCAGCCGCGCCTGCGCAACCACTTCGTCCGATGGGTAATACACATCACCATGCAGTTTTTGCTTTACGGTCATCTTGGTTCCTCCTTGAGTTTTAAATATGTACTACTATACAGCGCCAGACAGTTGGATTCAAGGTGAGAAGATGATGAAAATAACCTTGACATATTTACTCCAATTCATGTAAGATCAACCAAACCTTTCAAGGAGTTTTCCATGACCACCGTCAAATATTCTGTCCCCAACATTTCCTGCCATCACTGCGTCAACACCATCCAAAATGAAGTTGCCGAACTGGCGGGTATTAAGTCGGTTAAAGCCACTGTTGACACCCGCGCCGTAGAAATTGTTTTCGATTCCCCAGCCAGCGAAGAAAAAATCAAGGCGCTGATGGCCGAAATTAATTACCCGGTTGCGGGGCTGGCGCTTTAACCTCCCCGCCTTATGGAACCTTATCTGATCGCCTTTATAACCGGCCTGACCACCGGCGGTTTATCCTGCCTGGCCGTGCAGGGCGGTTTGCTGGCGACTGCGCTGGAGCGCCGCGTTGAGCAAAAAGTGGCCTCGCGCCGCAAGACAAAACCTGGCAAAGCCTCGGCTTTGCCTATTTTGTTGTTTCTCGCGGCAAAAATCATCGCCTACACCGGGTTGGGATTTTTGCTCGGCGCGCTCGGCTCGGCGCTGCAGCTTAACAGCCTCACCCGCGCAATTTTGCTGATTGCCATCGGCATTTTCATGGTTGGCAACGCCCTGCGCATGTTCAATGTTCACCCCATTTTCCGCTACTTCGTCATTGAGCCGCCCAAATTCATCACCCGCGCCATTCGCAAAACGGCCAAGGATGATTCATTTATCACCCCCATTTTCCTCGGCGCGCTGACGGTTTTCATCCCCTGCGGCGTCACCCAGGCTATCATGGCGCTGGCCATCAGCAGCGGCGACCCGCTCCAGGGCGCGATGCTGCTTTTCGCTTTCACGCTCGGCACCAGCCCGGTTTTCTTCGCTGTCTCATACCTGGCGACCAAATTGGGGGAACGCGCCGAAGGGCTTTTCATGCGTTTTGTCGCCGTGGTCGTGCTGATTGTCGGGCTGATTTCGATTGATTCCGGCGCCACGCTGATGGGATTCCGCTACTCGGCGGCGAATCTCCTGCGGGCCGCGGATGGAAATTCTCAGCCGCTGGCCGCTTCCGCGGCGCAAACAGGCTCCAGCGCCGGAGGCGTGCTCACCCTTGAAGCGCGCAACAACGGCTACTTCCCGGCGCGGCTCATCGCCCCGGCGGGGCAAAATCTGACGCTCAACCTCGTCACCGAAAATACCCAATCCTGCTCGCGCGCTTTCGTCATCCCAGATTTGAACGTTGAAACCATTTTGCCCGCCACCGGCACGGTGCCGATTGCCCTGCCCGCCCAAAAAGCCGGTTATCGCATGTTTTTCACCTGCTCGATGGGCATGTACACCGGCGTGATTGAATTTCGCTAGCGCCGCTCTGCGTGAAAAATGGTTACAATCGCCAGGTCAATTCTGGCGATTTTTTTTGGAGGAAAAATGAAACTCGTAACAGTTGCAGAAATGCGCGCCATTGAGCAGGAAGCCAACCTGAATGGCCTGCTTTATGCTCACATGATGGAAAACGCCGGGCACGGCCTGGCGCATGAAATTGCGGCGCTGGTTTACGCTGAAGATGATGAACGCGAAGCCCTGGCGCTGGTCGGCCCCGGCAACAACGGCGGTGATGCGCTGCTGGCGTTGGCGCACCTGGCGGCGGATGGCTGGCGCGTGCGCGCCTACCTCGTCCAACGCGCGGCGGATGCCCTTTCCGAGCGGGTGCGGCAGGCGGGCGGCGAAATTTTATCGGCGGAGCAAGATGTGGATTTTGCGCGTCTGACCGCCTTCATCGAAAGCGCGATTGTGATTGTGGACGGCCTGCTCGGAACCGGCTTCAAAGCCCCTCTGCGCGCTGACATGGCGCGCGTCATGGACGCCGTCAATCGTATTCTGGCCGCCGCTTTGTGGGTGCCATCCGTTGTCGCGGTGGATTGTCCCTCGGGCGTGGATTGTGACAGCGGCGAAGCGGCCCCTCAAACCATCCCGGCCAGCCTCACGGTTTGCATGGCCGCCATCAAACAGGGCCTGCTGCGCTTCCCCGCCTTTGAACTGGCCGGAGAAATTCGCGTGGTTGAAATTGGC
>JAVHNW010000089.1:0-5283 GCA_036169755.1 bacterium
TTTGGCTGGGTTAAATTATTCTGTAAACAAGGGTTATTTCAATATTCAAAACGCTGGTGGTGGTACGCTGCAATGGACAGCAACCAGCCAGACCCCCAGCCTGATTACAATGGATACGCCTGCAGGACAGACGGCGACACAAGGGACGCTCGCTTTCACCCTGAATGTCGGGGCGCTTTCACCGGGATCTTATGTTGGAACAATTAATGTGGATGCGGGTGTTGCGGGAGCGGCTGTGGTAACTGTCAATGTGAAAGTGCTCGATATTTTGTACAAAATCAATCTACCAATGGTTTCTCATTAATGCCCCCTCCCCTCACTTCCGTCATCCTCGTTACCTGGAACAGCGCGGCCTACTTGCCGCGCTGTTTGGAGTCATTGGCCGCCCAAACCTTTGCCGATTTTGAAATCATTGTTGTCGACAACGGTTCCACCGATGACTGCGTGGCGGACCTGGAATCTCGTTGGCCCGCGCTGAATTTGCGTCTGGCGCGGCTTGCCAAAAACACGGGTTTTGCTGCCGCCAATAATTTGGGCGCGGGCCTGGCGCAGGGAGAGTGGCTGGCCCTGCTCAACACGGACGCCTTTCCTGAACCGGCCTGGCTGGAAAATTTATTGCGCGCCGCCGGGGAGAATCCGCGCTATCATTTTTTCGCCTCCCGCCAGCTGAGTGCGCTCGACTCGTCCCGGTTGGATGGCGATGGGGACGCTTATCACGTCAGTGGGCTGGCCTGGCGCTGGGGCTTGGGCTACCCCGCTCTCAGCCGTGGACGGGAAAACCGCGAGGTGTTTGGCGCCTGCGCGGCGGCGGCGCTTTATCGGCGCGATGTTTTTGCGCAGGCGGGCGGATTCGATGAAAGTCTTTTCAGTTATCTCGAAGATGTGGATTTGAGCTTTCGCCTGCGTCTGGCGGGCAGCCGCTGCCTGTACGTTGCTGATGCTGTTGTTCATCACATTGCCTCGGCCTCTTTGGGCGTAGCCAGTGATTTTGCGCTGTACCACGCCAATCGCAACCTGGTCTGGATTTGGGCGCGGAATATGCCCACCGCTCTGCTTTGGCGTTTTTTGCCCCAGCACTTGCTCGCCAACGCCATTTACTTGCTTTACTATTTCCTGCGTGGGCGCGGACGGGTTCTCCTGCGCGCCAAATATGACGCCTGGCGCGGATTACCCTCAATTTTACAAAAGCGAAACCTCACGCAGGCCGGGCGCACTGCCTCCGATGCGGAACTGCTGGCGGCAATGGAACGCGGGTTGTGGCAGCCCTACCTGCTGGGCGTAAAATTGCGCGCGGCCTGGAAACGACAAAAATGAAAATCCTCCTGCTTTCGCGCTACGGCCGTTTGGGCGCCTCCAGCCGGGTGCGCTTTTACCAATATCTGCCATATCTTCAACAGCAGGGCGTGCAGGTGGAAATTGCTCCTTTTTTTGCGGACGATTACCTGGGCGCTTTGTACGCCGGGAAGGCTGCTCCCGCGCTTTCGGTCCTGGCGGCGTATGGAAAACGCCTCGCCGCCCTGCTGCGCTCGGCCCGCCATGACCTGATTTGGATTGAAAAACAGCTTTTTCCCTGGCTGCCGGCCTGGTTCGAGCAAATCCTTCCCCGCCCCTATGTGGCGGATTATGACGATGCGGTTTTTCACCGCTACGATCAGCACGCCAACCCGCTGATTCGGCGGGTGTTGGGCGGCAGCATTGACCGGGTGATGCGTTCCGCCCGCCTGGTCATTGCCGGAAACGATTATTTAAAAGCGCGCGCCCTGCAGGCGGGAGCGCCCTGGGTGGAAATTCTCCCCAGCGTGGTGGATGCCCGGCGCTATGCGCCAGCCTCGGAAAATTCTCACGCCCCGCAACCATTCACCCTCGGCTGGGTCGGGCAACCGGTAACGGCGCCTTTCCTCCAGCTGATTCAACCCGCCCTGCAGGCCGCCCGCGCCCACGCCCCGATTCGGCTGCTGACGGTCGGCGCCTCGCTTCCCGGCCTCGACTCCAGTTTTCTTCCCTGGAGCGAAGCCAGCGAAGTTGAATCGATTCAACAATTTCACGCTGGCATTATGCCCCTGCCCGATGCGCCGTTTGAGCGCGGCAAATGCGGCTACAAATTGATTCAATACATGGCCTGCGGCCTGCCGGTCATTGCCTCGCCGGTGGGCGTCAACGCGCAAATTGTGACGCATGGCCGCAGCGGCTTTTTGGCAGAAACGCCCCATCAGTGGACGGATGCCATCCTGGCGCTGGCGCAGTCGCCTGCCTTGCGCCGCGAAATGGGTCTGGCCGGGCGCGCCCGCTTTGAGGCGGATTACAGTTTGCAAGTCGCCGCGCCGCGCCTGCTTGCCCTTTTGCGCCAGGCTGTGCTATAACCCGCCCCATGAAAATCCTTTCCATCTTTGGCACCCGCCCCGAAGCCATCAAAATGGCGCCCGTCATCCGCCTGCTCCAGGCCGACCCGCGCTTTGAGTCCATCGTCTGTGTCACCGCCCAACATCGCCAAATGCTCGACCAGGTGCTGGAACTTTTTCAAATTGCCCCAGATTACGACTTGAATTTAATGCGCCCCAACCAAAGCCTGCCCGCGCTGACCGCCGCCGCGCTCGAAGCGCTCGACCCGGTGCTGACAGAAACCCGCCCCGACTGGATTTTGGCGCAGGGCGACACGACCACCGTCATGGCTGCCGCGCTGATGGCGTACTACCATAAAATTCGCTTTGGACATATCGAAGCCGGTCTGCGCACCGGCGATAAATTTGCCCCCTTCCCCGAAGAAATCAATCGCCGCCTGGCCGGAGTCATGGCCGACCGGCACTTTGCCCCCACCGATTGGGCGCGTCAAAACCTGCTGAACGAAGGTGTGCCGCCCGAAAAAATCAGTGTCACCGGCAACACCGTTATTGACGCGCTGCATTGGGCCGCCGAGCAACCTTTTGATTCGGCCAGCCTGCTGGCGGCGGGGCTGAATTTGCCCGCGCTCGAAGCCGCCGGACGGCAAATTGTGCTCGTCACCGCCCATCGCCGCGAAAATTTCGGCGCGCCGCTCCAGGCCATTTTTCAGGCGATTCTTTCCCTGGCAAAACGCCGCCTCGGTCAGACGGAATTTATCTACCCGGTGCATCTCAATCCGCAGGTACAGGAACCGGCCTACCGCATTCTCTCCGGCCAGCCCAACATTCACCTGATTGCCCCGCTGGAATACCTGCCGTTGGTCAACGTGCTGAAACGCGCCACCCTGGTGCTGACCGATTCGGGCGGCCTGCAGGAGGAAGCCCCTGGCCTGGGCGTGCCGGTGCTGGTGCTGCGCGAAGTCACCGAGCGCCCCGAAGGCCTCGCCGCCGGAACGGTGCGTCTGGTGGGCGCCGACCCGCAGAAAATTGAAGAAACGGCCCTGCTCCTGCTTAGTTCCCCCGCCGAACACGCCAAAATGGCGCGCGCCGCCAATCCGTATGGAGACGGCCACGCCGCCGAGCATATTCTCGCCGCGCTGACTTAAGGCATTTCGCAGTTCAGCGGCGCATCCGCCTGCCGCAAAATCACCTGGCCGGAGGGCAGAAGCACCGCCAGCGCCTCCATCCCCACGAAATATTCCCGTTCCACTTTACAGCCAATCACCAGCGCGTCTGCCCCGTTGGGCAAAACCTCGTCCATCTCGGCGCGCACAAACACCTCGCGCTGACCCTCCGGCCCCAGCAGGGTAAACAGCAGCCGCCCGTAGGGCTGCGCCAGCAGCGTTTCGGGGTAGAGTGGCAGGTATTGGCCGCTTTTTAAGAAACGCGGGTACAGGGCGCGCCCCTCTAAAATCAACGCGCCGGGCTGCGCCAAAAACTCTGCCACCTGCGCTGCGCCCAAAAAACGGGCCGCCGTCTCGCGCAGGGCGATTTTATCTTTCGTGTAGCGGCGCGGAAAAAGATGATTGGTCAGAGGAAGAATCCCGCCCAGCAGCCCGAGGCAGAGAATCACCCCGGCGGCCTGGCGCGGCCAAACGGCGGCGGGCTGTCGGCTGGGGGCGGGCGGGACAGGCTCCCCGCCGGAATCTGACTCCCGTTTCAGCAGGCCGAGCGCCAGCTGCGGCATTTCGGCCAGCCCCAGCCCAAAATAAGCCACCACAATCCAATCCATTGGCACCAGGTAACGCCCGCCGGAGGTGCGCGCCAGCGCATTGGCGGCGGTGTAGACGAAGAAGACGGCCCAGGGCAGCAGCCCTCGCCAGCCCGCTTTGGCGAAGGCCGCGCCGCTGCCGAGCGCCACGATCAGCAGGCTGAGCGTCAGCCAGCCCGCTTGCGCCGGGGTCATCGCTCCCCGCCAGGATTCATCCCAAAATGGGCTGCCGCTGCGCAGTGTGTTTTTGAGAGTCAAAAATTGTGGCGAAAGCGGGAAAATGACGGCGCTGGTTAGAAAATTGTGCGCCAGATGTCGAAGCGCAAAGGGAAGTTCGACATCTGGCGCAAGTTCTGGGCTGGGGGCGCTTGCGGCTGGGGAAAGGTTTGGGGCGGGCGTTTCAGCCGTCAGCGGGGCAGATTCTGGCGCGGGTTGGTAACGCTCGCTAATCACGCTTTCGATTCGGCTGCGGTACAGGTCAATTAAGGAGACATCTCCCCCCAGAAAGGCCCAGGGGCCGATGCTGGCCGTCAGCGCGACCAGGCCAAAAGCGGCCGCCGCCAGCCGCCGTTTGGGGCTTTGCCAGAGCGCCAGCGCCAGCAGCGGCGCGGCCAGCAGCATGACGTGTGGCCGCAGCAGCGAGGTGAATCCCAGCGCGCCCATCGCCCAGCCGAAGCAGGCCCAGCGTTCGGCGGGTTTTTCCAGCCAGTGCAGGGCCAGCAGAGTGACGGCGGCCAGCCCGATGGCGGTGGGAAAATCGGTCAGCATGTGTTTGGGCGCGGAGGTGTCAATCCAGGCGCTGGCGGCGATGCTGTTCAGCCCGCGCAGAGTAATCAGCGTGGCGAGCGTTACCCCGGCGGCGCGGCTGTGAAGTTTTTCGCCGATGAGAAAAAGCAGGGCGGCCAAAATGGCAAAAAGCGCGGCCTGCGCCGCCATCAGGGTTTCGTAGTTTTGCCCAAAGAGTGTGTGCAGCCCGGTCAGAAAAACCAGGTAGAGCGCGCGGTCGTAGAAGATGCCGTTGTTCAAGCCCTGACCAATCAGCGCGTATTGGCTGCCCGCGTCAAAGGTGGTTGGGTCGGCGTAGGGGTAAAATTCGTGGTTGGGGGGAACGGGCGCGGTGACGAAAAAACTGGCGCGGATGGGTTCGCGCGCCCAGAGCAGCGCGGCAGCCAGCCAGATGAGGGCAAACAGCAG
>JAVHNW010000090.1:0-5266 GCA_036169755.1 bacterium
TTGACTATAAACCATCAGATTCTTCAATATTTACCTACTGCCAGCGCTGGCATGAACAGGTTTTTGCATCGTTGATGAAAGAGTATGAGGGGAAAATCCGCTTTATCTACCGCGATTTTCCGCTCAAATCCATCCACCCGCAGGCCGTCCCCGCCGCCGAAGCCGCCGACTGCGCCCTGGCGCAAAACGCCTACTGGGAATTTCACAACGCGCTCTTCAGCAACCAATACGGCCTGAGCGCCGAAGCCTACCTGCACTACGCCGCCGACCTGGGGCTGGAAACCAACGCCTTCCAACAATGCCTGAACTCGCGCCAATTTTCAGCAGAAGTGGAAAGTGACTTTCGCTACGCAGAACAAATCGGGCTGACCTCCACACCCAGCTTTTTCATCAACGGCATTCCGGTCATTGGCGCACAGCCTTTGGAGGTTTTCAAACAGATCATTGAGCAGGAATTGGCCGGAAAATGAGCGGGAAAAAGTTCGTGGCTGTCGCCGGAAACATCGGCGTGGGAAAATCAACCCTGGTCAACGGCCTGTGTCAGCGCCTGGGTTGGCAGCCTTTTTACGAGCCGGTGGCCGAAAACCCCTACCTGGCCGATTTCTACCGCGATATGAGCGCCTTCTCGTTTCATTCGCAAATCTTCTTCCTCACCCATCGCCTGCGCGCGCACCACGCCATCGCCCGCCACCCCGACTCAGTCATTCAGGATCGCAGCGTCTACGAGGACGCTGAAATTTTTGCCCACAACCTGTTTTTGCAGGGCCACATTCTGCCACGCGATTACGAAACCTACCGCGGCCTATACGAAACGGTGATGGAGTTTTTGCCCCCGCCCGACCTGGTAATTTACCTGCGCGCCTCGGTCGCCACGCTGGAAGAACGCATCGCCAGGCGCGGACGCGACTACGAGCGCACCATCCGCGCCGAGTATTTGACCAGCCTGAACAGCCTCTACGAAAGTTGGATTTCTGGCTTCACGCTTTGCCCGGTGCTGACCGTTCCAGCCGATGATTTGGATTACGTGGCCCACGCCGGGCATCTGGGCCTGATAGCGCGCAAGGTGCAGGAAAAACTCACCGGCAGAGAGTTGGTCTGCTTCGAGCCGGAGGAAGTCGCCCGCGCGGCGGAAGATTAACCAAAAAATCCCTGAAGGAGTTGCCCCCTTCAGGGATTTTACTTTCAGCGGGGAAATTTACACCCAGCCGCGCAGCTGCATGGCGCGCGCCACGCGATCAATCGCCACCATGTAGGCGGCATCGCGCATATACACTTTTTGCTTCTGCGACATATCCAAAACGGAGTGGAAAGCCTGCGTCATTTTGGTATCCAATTTTTGCAGGACTTCGTCCTTGGTCCAGTAGAAATTCATGTCATTCTGAACCGATTCAAAGTACGAAGTCGTCACACCGCCTGAGTTGCACAGGAAATCGGGAATATCGAAGATGTTGTGCGCCTTGAAGTATTCATCGGCTTCGGGAGTGCAGGGGCCATTGGCGCCCTCCGCAACCAGTTTGACGCGCGAAGAAATCTTCCGGACGGTCTCGCTGTTCACCTGGCCTTCGAGCGCGGCGGGGATGAGCACATCCACCTCTTTGGCAATCCAGGCATCGCCTTCTTCCATGACGTACCCGGCAGCCTTGGCCTTGGCCTGGTCAATCTTGCCGTACTGATCCACAATGGTCAGCAGGAAGCGCGGGTTAATCCCGTCTTTATGGCTGTAGGTGTACGATTTTTTATCGTCACGATCCCAGCAGGAAACACAGGCGACCTTGCCGCCCAAAATTTCGACAAAGCCAATCGCGGCATATTGAGCCACATTGCCAAAACCCTGAATGGCCGCCACCGATTTTTTGGGGTCCATGCCCAGATGCTTCATCGCCTCGCGCACATGATAGATGACGCCGTAGCCGGTGGCTTCGGTGCGGCCCTCAGAGCCGCCGCCGCCCAGGGGCTTGCCGGTAAACACGCCAGGCGTGTACTGACCGACCAGTTTGGAATATTCATCCATCATCCAGCCCATCATCTGCGGAGTCGTGCCAACATCCGGGGCGGGCACATCCTGGCGCGGGCCAATGTTGCGCCACATATTTTGCACCCAGCCGCGGCACAGACGTTCTTTTTCGCCAGTGGAAAGGGTGGACGGGTCAACGATGATGCCGCCCTTGCTGCCGCCCAGCGGAATATCGGCCACGGCGCATTTCCAGGTCATCCAGGTGCCCAACGCGCGCACTGTGTCCAGCGTTTCAGAAGGATGGAAGCGGATGCCACCCTTGTTTGGGCCGCGCGCATCGTTATGCTGAACGCGGTACCCCTGGAAAATTCTCAGGGAGCCGTCGTCCATGCGAACCGGAATGCGGAAGGAAAATTCACGCATCGGCCAGCGCAGAAAATTGGCAACCTGGGGGTCCAGGTTAAGCAATTCGGCCACATGGTCGAACTGCTTCTGCGCCATTTCAAACGCATTGATTTGAACAGACATGGGTTTCTCCTAAAAGGATTGGGTGAGTAGAAAATAAAAACGGGCAACCGGAACGTTGCCCGCTCTTAACAAGGATATGTCCACAGCAAAAATCATTTATCATTTATCCTGACTACATTCTACCCCTTAAAAATACCGTATTTCCAGGCCTGCGTCAATATGAGAGTTGTCACCTGTTGGGCTGTGATTTGTCAGACAAAACATCATACCTCCAGCCTGGCCTTCAATAAGGCGCGCAACACCCGAGGGTTGGCTTTACCGCCCGCCTTGCGCATCACCTGGCCGAACAAAAAGTTGAAGAGATTCGCTTTCCCTGCGCGAAAACTGGCGGTTTCCGCCGGGTTTTCGGCCAGAGTCTCCGCCACCAGCCGCGCCAGCGTCTCCTCGTCCGAGAGCTGCGCCAGGCCCCGCGCCGCCACAATCGCCGCCGCGCCCTGGCCGCTGGTGAACATTTCCATCAGCACCGATTTGGCTGTCGGCTGGTTGATTTTTCCAGCCGCCGCCAGCGCAATCAGCGCGGCCAATTCTTGGGGAGGAATTTTGCTGAAGTCGGACGTTGTTCCCGCAGCGTTCATCAGGCTGGTTAATTCTCCCGTGACCCAGGCGAAAATCAGACGCGGGCTGAGGCCGCTCTGCGCCACCTGTTCAAAGTACTCGCCGAGGGGTTTTTCGTCCACCAGCCGGGCCGATTCTGCCGCGCTCAGGCCAAACTGCCGCTCAAGGCGCTGCTGCCGCTGCCAGGGGAGTTCCGGCAGCCCGGCGCGGATTTGTTCCAGCCAGGCAGAGTCAACCATCAGCGGGGGCAAATCTGGTTCGGGAAAGTAGCGGTAGTCGTGCGCGTCTTCTTTGGAGCGCTGGCTGTAGGTCAGCTGGCGGGCTTCGTCCCAGCCGACAGTTTCTTGCAAAATGACGCGCCCCGAGGCGAGCATGGCGCTTTGGCGGGCAATTTCGTAGGCCACGCCGCGTTCCAGCGCGCGGAATGAATTCAGGTTTTTGATTTCAACTTTGGTGCCCAGCGTTTGGCTGCCGCGCGGGCGCACGGAAATGTTTGGCTCGATGCGCATCACGCCTTTTTCCAGGTCGCCGCTGTTGACGCCGAGGTAGCGCACCAGCCTGCGCAAGGTTTCGGCGTAGAGGCGAACTTCCTCGGCGGAGTGAAAATCGGGTTCGGTGACGATTTCCAGCAGCGGCACGCCCGCGCGATTCAAATCTACCAGGCTGTGGGCGGGTTCGGCGGAAATATGAGTCAGTTTGCCGGTATCTTCTTCCAGATGTGCGCGCCGAATGCGAATGGTTTTTTCGCCCTGCGAGGTTTGCAGGCTAATTTTTCCATGTTCTGCCAGCGGCTGCTCGTATTGTGTAATTTGGTAGCCTTTGGGAATATCGGGGTAAAAATAATTTTTGCGCGCAAAAATGCTGATCGGGTTAATTTCGCAGCCCAGCGCCAGCGCCACGCGCAGGGCAAATTCCACCGCTCTGGCGTTGACCACGGGCAGAGTGCCAGGGTGTCCGGCGCAGATGGGGCAGACGGCGCTGTTGGCTTCGGCAGAAACGGAATCGACCACCGGGCAGGCGCAAAACATTTTGGAGCGCGTCTGCATTTCGATGTGAACTTCGAGGCCGATGACGGGTTCGTACATGTCAGCCAAAATTGGGGTTTCGTTTTTCGAGGAATGCGGCGACACCTTCTTTGTGTTCGGCGCGGCTTCCAGCAATTTCTTGAATGTGGCTTTCGTATTCCAGCGTTTCGGCCAGATTTGGCAAAACGGCGTGATTGTAGAGCCGTTTGCTGAGGCCAAAAACGCCGACCGGGCCGCGCGAAAGTTCCAGCGCCAGATTCATGCTTTCGGCGGCGAGCGCTTCGGGTGCGCTGAGGCGATTGACCAGGCCCCAGGCCAGGGCTTTTTCGGCGCGGATGGGCTGGTTGGTGAAGGTCAGTTCGCTCGCCCGCCCCAGGCCAATCAGCGCCGGGAGCAGGAGCGAGACGCCCGAATCGGGCGCCAGGCCGATGCCGTTGAAGCCGACCACGAAGCGGGCGCTTTCGGCGGCGAGGCGAATATCGCAAGCCAGGGCGATGCCCAGCGAGGCGCCGGCGCAGGGGCCGTTAATCGCCCCGATGACGGGTTTTTCAATCTGCCGCAGCTGCAGGATGAGCGGGTTGTAGGTTTCGAGCAGGTGCTGGCGGTAGGAAAGTTTTTCGCCGCCCGCGCGGATTTCGGTCACATCCTGCCCAGCGCCGAAGACATGCCCGGCGCCGGTCAGGATGATTACGCGGGTTTGGGCATCGCCCGCCGCCTGGCGGAAGGCTTTTTGCATCTCGCGGATAAGTTCCAGGTTGAAGGCGTTGGCGGGCGGGCGGTCAATCGTCAGCAGCAGCACGCCGTTGGTCAGGTCGGAGCGCAGAAGGGTCATGGCTGTTTCCGTTCAGTCGAGCAGGTCAAAGTCGTCATCATCGGCGTCTTCGTCATCGTCTTCATTGCCGTCAATTTCCAGCTGCATGTCATCGCGCTGCAGGTGCAGCCAGAGCAGCAGAACCTGGCCGTCGTTGGTTTCCACCGAGCGGGCGGCCAAAATGGGAGCGCTGGCTTCCATGCCAATTTCATCGCGGTAAAGCAGATTCATGGGTTGTTTTTCATTCCAGCGGCGATAGCAGCGCTCGACCAGCGCCGGGCCGTTGAAGGTGCGCAGGCGGGTCAAGACGGCGTTGGAGAAGACGCTTGTTTCGTTGAGGCCGAGCGCCCAGCCATCCTGAACGGGTTCAAACAGTGGGGTTGGGCCTTCGAT